>NZ_MJXL01000040.1:0-69798 GCF_001762785.1 Campylobacter sp. BCW_6463 | reverse complement strand
GTTTACTCTCCTACTTGTTAAAAATTTCATCCTGATAATTTTAAAATTATTGGGATGGATGTTGTTAAAGTCGTTAAATTCTTTTTGGATAATTTAAAAATTACATACTGTAGAATTTAGTCGTTTTAAAAGCTTCAAGGCACAATAAATGTGATTTTATATAAATTCAATGATAAATAAAAAAAATAAAATGTAAAAAAATTTTTGAGAATAAAATTTATGCTGTAAGGTTGTTTAGAATTTTAAGAATTTCAAGATAAAATCTTGAAATTCTTACACTAAAAAATTAAAGTGCTTTTTTTGCGGCCTCTGCAATTTTTGCAAAAGCAGCAGCATCATTCATAGCTAGATCTGCTAGAATTTTTCTATCAAGTTCAATACCTGCTTTTTTAAGACCATTAATAAATCTTGAATAACTTAAATCATTAAGCCTACAAGCAGCATTGATACGCACAATCCAAAGACGGCGAAAGTCTCTTTTTTTGCGGCGTCTATCACGATAAGCATAGACTAGACTTCTTTCTAATTGTTCTTTCGCTTTTCTAAAATGTTTACGGCGTCCACTATAAAAACCACGTGCTAATTTTAAAACTTTTTTGTGTCTGCGGCGTCTAACAACACCTGTTTTTACTCTTGCCATTTTTATTTCCTTTCATAAAGTGGCGTCCAAATTTGGAGCTTACCCTTGAAATTTTATCTCAGAGGGGAGTTTGAATGACTTTTAGTCAAAAACTTAAATTCCTAGCATTTTTTCAACAGCTTTTACATTTGTGTTATGCACATATTTAGCTGTGCGAAGATCACGCATTCTTTTTGCAGGTTTTTTAGTCAAAATATGACTTCTAAAAGCTGAGCCTCTTTTGATTTTATTTTTACCTACTTTGAAGCGTTTAACTGCGCTTTTAACGCTTTTCATCTTTGGCATACGCTTTCCTTATTTAGATAAATTTTTATTTTTCAAATTAAAAGAAAAGCTAAATACTATCAAATGTTTTCTAATTTTTGACTGAATTTAATTTTTAAAAAACTTGGCACACCTTTTGCTTATAAAAAATCAGCAATATTTTGGAAAGATTTAAAATGACTATAAATTCGGCAAATCCGTATCAAAATTTAACCTTATCTAATCCTTTACAGAATAGCTCTGCTCTAAATTTAATTAAAGATAGCAAAGCTTTAGAACAAGAAGGAAATGAAAATAGCTTAGAACAATTAAGTTATATTTTTAATAATACCACTTATGCCAGTGAATTTGGATTTAGAATCAATGAAGAAGGTTTTTTCGATAAAGATTTAAATAAAATTGCCAATATACCAGAATCTTATGATATCAATATTAAAAGCGTTAGAAGTATAGCAAAAGAACTCACGAAACAAGATGAAATTTTAAATTATAATAAAATTGATCTACCTTATCTTTTAAATAGCTATCATAGTTCATTAAAATCTATAAATTCAGAATTTTTACAAGATGATAATGCTTATTTAAATCGCGATTTTATTTCAAAACTATCATCAGGTTTTTCAACAGATAATGGAGAATTTTTGGGCCAAATTTCAAGAATTTACAACAATCAAGAAGAAATTGATTTAGCATTAAGCAATATCACAAATTTAAATACTTTAATGTTAGATAATAAAATAACTAATTTTCATTTTAATAAAGCCATAGAAAATACTTCTTCTAATGAAATTTTAAAACCTTATTTAACTAAAAATGCAGAAGTATCAAAATCTGGTCTTTTAATGAATTTTATCTACCATGATATAAAAACCCAAAATGAAAAAGAATTTAACTTTTTTATGAAACCTGTCACTCTAGAACTGAGCTCTCATCAAAATTTACAAAAAATTCTTAAAGGCGAAATGGATATAGAAGATTATATTAAAAAAGAAAATGAAAAAAAGATGAGTTTTGATCTTTATCTTTATGTTAATGGCATAGATAAAAAAACAAGTACTCAAGACAAACTATCTGTATTTTTTCAACAATATATTAACTACCAAAAAGATATGGATTTAAGAGAATTTGCAAATTCAAGCTCAATATTTCAAATTTATATCGATCAAACTCGCAATGATTTTGATGCTTTTAAAAAACAATATCAAAACCAAAGTCAAGACACGCAAAGATTAGAAGAGGTAAATCAACTACGCTCTAATTCTATAGAAAATTTTCTAGATCGTCGCCAAAAACAAGCAAATATAAATAAAATTCTAAACTCTTATATGTCTGTGATGGTTTAAAATAATTTTTACAAAAAATATATAAATTATAAATATTTCAATAATAATAATTTTTATATGATTAATTAATAAAATTTTAAGTATAATAACATTATAATTCGCCCCCGAAAAAATATAAATATAAAAGCACTCAAAACCATGATTTATAGTGAAAAAATTATTTCAATGAATAATGATCTTTTAGATCATCAACATAAAGAACTTTTTGAAATTTCTAAAAAACTCTCTTTAATGAGCCAACGTCATGTTGAAACAAAAGAATTAAAAATTGTTTTAAGAGAGTTGTTGATAATGATCAATAGACATTTTTCAGATGAAGAAGCCTTTATGAGAGAAATAGAATATCCTTATATCAACCATCATACAAGAATTCACAGAAAAATTATCTTAGAAATTGAAGAAATTATCATCAGTGAAGCTAAATTTGTAAATATAATGACTGAAAAGCTAGATCTCGTTGTTCAAGATTTTATCTTTAAACATACAGTCAAAGAAGATTCAAAAATAGTAAAGTATTACGAAGAAAAATTTAAGAAATAGTATTTCTCATTTTTACTATATAAAATCCACAAAATATTTCACTTTAAAATTTTACTTTAACATTTTATTTTTGTTATAATTTTTAACCTAATTTTTATAAATTTTTGTTATTATCCATTTTCGAATAAAGATAAAAAATATCCTAATTAAAGTTAAGGATAAATTAAGGATTTTAAAGTGAAAGTATATTTAGATAACAATGCAACGACGATGCTTGATCCTAATGCTTATGAGTTGATGCTACCTTTTTTAAAGGATATGTATGGAAATCCAAATAGCCTTCATCAATATGGTAGCGCAACACATCCTGCCTTAAGAGAAGCTTTGGATAAACTTTATGCAGGACTTGGAGCAAATGACCTAGATGACATAGTTGTAACCTCCTGTGCGACAGAAAGCATTAACTGGGTGCTTAAGGGTGTGTATTTTGATCATATTTTAGATAAAGAACGCAATGAAGTGATTATTTCTAGCGTAGAACACCCTGCTGTTACCGCTGCTGCTTATTTTTTAAAAAGTCTTGGAGTAAAAGTCATAGAACTCCCTGTAAATGAAGAAGGGGTTTCTACTGTAGAAGATTTACGTAAAGTGATTAGCGATAAAACAGCACTTGTAAGTGTTATGTGGGCAAATAATGAAACAGGTATGATTTTTGATATTAAAGCGATGGCAGAACTTGCACATGAATTTGGCGCTCTTTTTCATACAGATGCTACTCAAGCAGTAGGCAAAATAAAGGTTAATTTGACTCAAGTAGGAGTTGATTTTGCTTCATTTTCGGCGCATAAATTTCATGGACCAAAGGGTGTGGGTGGACTTTTTATAAAAAAAGGACTTAAACTTACTCCACTTTTACACGGTGGAGAACACATGGGTGGTCGTAGAAGTGGAACTTTAAATGTGCCTTATATAGTGGCTATGGGCGAGGCTTTGCGTATTGCAAATACTATGCTTGATTTTGAAGATTCTCATATACGCCGTTTAAGAGATAAACTAGAAGATCAAATTTTAGCCTTGCCTGATACAACAGTGGTTGGAAAAAGGGAACACCGTGTGCCTAATACAATCTTAGCAAGTATTAAAGGTGTTGAAGGCGAAGCAATGCTTTGGGATTTAAATAAAAATGGTATAGCTGCAAGTACGGGCTCAGCCTGTGCAAGTGAAGCTTTAGAAAGCAATCCTATTATGGAAGCTATCGGTGCGGAGCATGATTTAGCGCATACAGCTTTAAGACTTTCTTTGTCACGTTTTAACACTGAAGAAGAAATTGATTATGCAGCAAAACAAATTAAAAATGCAACACAGAGATTAAGAGCAATTTCTTGTACTTATGCTTATAATCCAAATAATTACAAATAAGGATGAAAAATGGGAAAAAATAGTTTAATTGGTGGATCCATTTGGGATGAGTATTCACAAAAAGTTCAAGATAGAATGAATAATCCTCAACATATGGGAGAATTTAGCGAAGAAGATGCTAAAGCACGCAATGCAAAATTGATCGTAGCTGATTTTGGCGCAGAAAGTTGCGGTGATGCAGTAAGACTTTTTTGGCTTGTAGATGAAAAAACTGATAAAATTATCGATGCAAAATTTAAAAGTTTTGGTTGTGGTACAGCTATAGCAAGTAGTGATACTATGGTAGATCTTTGCATAGGAAAAACTGTAGATGAAGCAGTAAAAATCACAAATTTAGATGTGGAATTTGCTATGCGTGATAATCCAGAAACTCCAGCTGTTCCACCTCAAAAAATGCACTGTTCGGTTATGGCTTATGATGTAATCAAACAAGCAGCAGCTCATTATAAAGGTATAAGTCCTGAAGATTTTGAAGATCAAATTATAGTTTGTGAGTGCGCTAGAGTAAGTCTTGGAACTATTAAAGAAGTGATTAAACTTAATGATTTGCATAGTGTAGAAGAAATCACACAATATACTAAAGCAGGTGCTTTTTGCAAGTCCTGTATCAAACCAGGCGGACATGAAAAAAGAGATTATTACCTTGTAGATATTTTAGCTGAAACCAGAGCCGAGATGGATAGAGAAAAACTCAAAAATACAATGAAAAGTGATGTAGCTTTTGATGAAATGACCGTAGTAGGACAATTAAAAGCAGTTGAAAGTGTTTTAGATGCTGAAATTCGCCCTATGCTTCATAATGATGGTGGAGATTTGGAAGTAATTGATATACAAAAGGCTGAAGGCGCAGCAATTGATGTTTATATTCGTTATCTTGGTGCTTGTAGTGGTTGTTCTAGTGGAAGTGGTGCAACACTTTATGCTATTGAAACAATTTTACAAGAAGAATTAAGTCCAAATATACGCGTTATGCCAGTTTAAAAAAATAGCAAGATAAAATCTTGCTATTTTATAGCTTTTGCTTGCAAATCAAGGGGTGGTAAATTTTCTATATAAATACTGCGACTTGGGAAAGCAAAGGTTAAACCATTTTTTTCAATTATACGCATAAACTCAAGCATTAAACTTTGTCTAGCTTCTCTAAAATCTTTTCCACCTATTTCTTTGGTATAAAAATAAAGCTCTATATTAATACTACTATCTGCAAATTCGCTTAAAGCCACATAACAAGCATTTTTATAGCCTTCTAAATCGTTAATAGATACAAGATTTTGACGATATTTTGTCGTATGATCACCATATTTTAATGCACTATCCTCATCGTGAGCTACCAAATCACTTGTATCCAAAAATTCTTTCAAATCTTTTACACATTGATCTAATTTTTCAGGAGTAGCATCATAACCAACACCCAAATACATTCTAACATGGCGACCCATGCGTCTTTTACTCCAATTTTTGATATTAGCTCCCATAATAGTTGAATTTGGTAAAAATACGAGACAATTATCAAAAGTTCTAATAGTAGTTTTTCTAAGTCCTATTTCAACTACTGTTCCTTCTATACCTGAAACCTCTACCCAATCTCCTTGATTAAAACTATTATCAAAAAGTAAAAGTATAGAAGCAAAGAAATTTGCAATTATATCTTTCGCTGCTAAAGCAACAGCTAAACCACCAATTCCCAAAGATGCAATAATAGCTGAAATATTAAAACCAAGCTGAGCAAGGATATATAATAAAGCTATGATAATAATAACAAAATATAAAATTTTAATAATTAAATTTACAACTTCTTTTTTTCCGCTTTTTTGAGCAAGCTTAGAAACTAGTACCATTCCATAACCATCAAGCATTTTTAAAATAAGCCATGCAATCAAAACCGCATAAATTATGTGGAAAAAATTACTCAAATTAATACTTAAAGGTGCAGGATAAGTTGCTATAGTAAGACAAATCGAAATAGCATAAACAATCAGAAAAAAACTCACTGGTTTTTTAATATTCTCAATAAAAATAACTTTAATATCATCTACATCATTTTTATTTCTATAAAAAAGCCGAACAAGGAAAAAATATACTATATTTGCAAAAAAACGTCTTAAAGATATAAAAAAAACTAAAACCAAAGCAGAAATTACTATTTTTCCGATATTAACAAAACTTACCCCAATTGCCTCGTTTATACGATCTATCCAAACTTGAAGCTCAAGTAGTGAAAAAATATAATTACTTTCAAGCAAATCTGCATTTGATCGTAAATACTTAAGAATTTCAGAATAAGAATCTAGAGCGTTACCAATATATCTTTCTTTTAGGGTAATTTTTTCCAATTCTTCTGGATTTGTAATTTTGCTTTTAAAACTATCTAAATTTACACTAGAAGAATTTTGTAAATTTTCCATTGCCTTATCAACAGTAGCAATTAAATCTTCACTACTTGCTGTATTTTTAAAAAGTTTTTCCACTTCAAACAAAGAAGAATAAAAACTTTCCACAATGTTAAAATAAACTAGATTAAGAGTGGCATCTGTATAAATGTAAGGCTTATTAATATTCTTTTTTTGAACATCTAGTAATTTTTCTTTTGCTTTTAAAAATCTAGCCACTGCCTCTTCATTAATCTTTTGTCCTACTATCATATCGGGTATTTTTGCTAAAATAGTCTTTTTGTCTTTTTCAAATTCACTTAAAATACCATTAAAAGTGCTTGAATTTTCATCATTGTTTTTCTTAAATTCTTTAATTTGATTGTTAAGATCAACATATTTTTCAACTAAAGCATAAATTCCTTCATCTTCTTTACTAATATTCGCATCAATAAATTTAAATTCTTGTGCTCCAAGGTATAAAATAAAAAAACATAAACTAAAAATAATTTTCTTCATTGAACTTTCCTATCTTGTATTAAAGTAAAAATTTTTGCTTTAAAATCATACTCATAAATTTCACCTGTCTCTATAATATAATACCAAGCATGTACTTCTATTTTTCCTTCATCTAAAGCTTCTTGCACGCCTGGATAAGTAAGTATATTTTGCAAAGAATTTACTAAATTTAATTTTTCTGTAAGCCATGAACGCATAGCCAAATCGTCTCTTGCAAAAATCATCACATCTTTTTTTATCGGATCTAACATAGTAAGCCATTTTTTCACGTTAGGAATTTTATTTAACTCTTCATCAGAATAATAAAGAGCATTGCAACCTCCACAATTACTATGGCCACAAACGACGATATTTTTAATATGCAATGAATTTAAAGCATACTCTATTGCTGAAGTTGTCGCCAAGTAATCTTCTCCAACGCGATAAGGTGGAACTATATTTGCAATATTTCGTATTACAAAAAGCTCACCTGGACCCGTATTAGTGATCAAATTTGGAATTACTCTAGAATCAGAACAACCTATAAAAAGAGTATGGGGATTTTGCTTATTTTTTAGACTTTCAAAAAGTTCTTCATGCTCCTTAAAGTCTTCTTGCATAAACTTAATCGCACCGCTAATAAGATTTTCCATAAAACCAACCTAAAACTAAAATCTTGAAATTATAACAAAATTTCAGCAAAGATTTCATTTAAGCATTAAGATATTATATAAATTAACTTTTTATTTAGTCTAATATGTTAGATTTCGCTCAAGATTTTAAAAAATCTAACAATTTTGCAAGGAGAATTTTATGAGTCTTTATGATAGAGACTACTCAAGATCAAAAGAATTTGAAAATACACGCTCAAGCGAATTAAGTATTTTTATTAAACAAACTTATCAACTTTTTGCTGCTTCATTATTAGCTGCAACAGTAGGTGCATATGTAGGAATTTTTGCTTTAGCATCATTTTTTATACAATCACAAGTAACTTTTTGGATCCTTTTTGCTGTTGAAATCGGACTTTTATTTGCTTTGCAATGGAAAAAAAGAGAGGCTCCATTAAATCTTGTTTTACTTTTTGGTTTTACTTTCTGCTCAGGTTTAACGCTTACACCTTTACTTATTTCAGTTTTAGCTCTACCAGCTGGAGGAATTATCATCGCTCAAGCTTTTGCTTTAACAACGGTTGCTTTTGCAGGACTTAGTGTATTTGCTATGAATACAAAAAAAGATTTTACTGTTATGGGTAAAGCTTTATTTATAGTATTAATCGTTATTGTAGCAGCATCTTTACTAAACCTTTTCTTCCAAAGCAGTATAGTTAATCTAGCTATTTCAGCAGTAGCTGCAATATTATTTTCATTTTACATTCTTTATGATACGCAAAATATTATCCGCGGAAATTATGAAACTCCAATCGAAGGTGCAGTAGCACTTTATCTTGATTTTGTTAATCTTTTCGTATCTTTACTTAATATCTTAAGAAGCTTCAATAGCAGATAAGTTTTTGTGGGATTTTTCTCACAAAAACTTATCAAGTTTCAAAACTTTTCAAGTTTTATTTAGCTAAAATAATCATTTAAAAATTAACTTTTAGGAATTTTCAATGATCACTCTTTTAATCATTTTACAATTTATCATCGTTGTAGTTATTTGTATAGCAGTTTTACTTCAAAAAAGTTCAAGTATAGGACTTGGAGCTTATAGTGGAAGCAATGAAAGTTTATTTGGCGCCAAAGGACCGGCTGGATTTTTAGCAAAATTTACCTTTATTATGGGAATTTTACTTATTGCAAATACTATTGGTCTTGGTTATTTATACAATAAAGCTAGCAAGGACTCTCTAGCAGAGAAAATTAAAGTAGAAAACAACACTACTATTCCAAGCGCTCCTATTGTGCCTGCTACCCCAAACACAAATTCTATCGCTCCAAGTGCACCACAACTTCCAAGCGATGTTAATTCAAGTAAATAATTAAAGGAAATGATAATGCTAAGTGAAATTTTTAACAAACAAAAAACCCAAAGTGAAAAATCTTTAGAAGCCTTAAAAAAAGACTTCACCACTTTAAGAACTGGAAAAGTTAATACCCATATTTTAGATCATATTACAGTGGATTATTACGGAACTCAAACTCCTTTAAATCAAGTAGCAACTGTTTTAGCAAGCGATGCTTCAACTATTAGCATCACTCCTTGGGAAAAACCTTTACTAAAAACCATAGAAAGTGCTATTGCAGCTGCAAATATCGGTGTAAATCCAAACAATGACGGCGAAAGTGTAAAATTATTTTTCCCTCCGATGACTAGAGAGCAAAGAGAAGAAAACGTAAAGCAAGCTAAAGCTATGGGTGAAAAGGCAAAAGTTTCTATAAGAAATATACGCAAAGATGCCAACGATGCAGTTAAAAAACTAGAAAAAGATAAGGCAATAAGCGAAGATGAAGCAAAAAAAGCTTATGATGAAGTGCAAAAACTTACCGACACCTATACAACAAAAATTGATGAGAGTGTAAAAAGCAAAGAAAGTGAACTTTTAAAGGTTTAACGATGAATTTAGAGCAAATTTATAAAGATTGTGGTGCTTATTTAGAAGGGCATTTTTTACTAAGTTCAGGTAAACATTCGCAATTTTATCTTCAAAGTGCAAAAGTTTTAGAGGATCCAAAATTAGCAGCAAAACTTTGTGATGAACTTGCAAAGATTATTGCAAGCTATAAGATAGAATTTGATAGCATTTGTTCTCCTGCTTTAGGTGGAATTTTAGCAGGTTATGAGCTTGCGAGAGCTTGTAGTAAACGTTTTATCTTCACTGAAAGAGTAAATAAAGAAATGACTTTAAGACGTGGTTTTGAAGTAAAAAAGGGTGAAAAATTTATAATTTGTGAAGATATCATTACTACAGGTGGTAGTGCTTTAGAGAGTGCAAAAATCATTGAAAGTTTAGGTGGCATTGTTGTAGGTTTTGCAGCATTAGCAAATCGTGGTTTTTGTGCGGTAGAAAATCTAAAATCTCCAAGAAAAGATAATGCGAAATTACCTGAAAATTTACCACTCTTTACTCTAGGAAATTTTGAATTTGAAATTTATGATGAAACAAATTGTCCGCTTTGTAAAAAAGGGAGCAAAGCCATAAAACCAGGAAGTCGTGGAAATTAAATGAAAACTAAAGCAAAAATTAGCTCTAGATGGTTAAGATTTAGAGCTTTGCTTATAGATATTTTTCTTATTTATGTTCCTATTTTATATTTATTTTATTTTATATTAGGCTCTAAAGAAGCTTTTTTAAACAACCATTTTATCACAACTTTATGTACTTTTTTATTTGGTTTGATTCAAGCTATTTTTTTAACAAAAAAGGCACAAAGCCCAGGTCTTAAAGCATATGATTTATATCTTATTGATATAAAAACGGGAAAGAAACTAAGTTTTCTTAGAATTTTACTAAGATATGTGATATTTATTATAAGTTTTGGCTTACTCTTTGGTTTATTTGTCAGTTTTGTAAGAAAAGATCGTTTAAATTTACATGATATTTTAACTCAAAGTTGTATAGCCACCAAAGCATAAAGAAAGGTTAAAAAATGCAAAGAAAAAGAATTTACAATCCAAGCTCAAACGAAACCCTAGGAGATCGTAAAGTTTTTGATGGTAACCCACATGGAATTTTAAATTTCACTAAGGCAAAATATACTTGGGCTTTAAAACTTTGGGATTTAATGGAGGCAAATACTTGGTTTCCAAAAGAAGTGGATACAACTAAAGATGCACTTGATTATCGCTGTAATTTAACCACAGGTGAAAAAAGAATGTATGATTTAGTTTGGAGTCAGCTTATTTCTATGGATAGTTTTCAAACCAATAATTTAGCAGATAATATCAACCCTTATATCACAGCTCCTGAAATCAATGCGGTTTTAGCACGCCAAGCTTATGAAGAGGCAAACCATTCAAAATCTTACGCTGTTATGGTAGAAGCGATTTGCGATAATACAGATTTGATTTATGAAATGGAAAAGCATGATGAAACTTTGCGTGAAAAAAATGACTTTATTTCAAGCATTTATGAAGAATTAGCAGGCGATGTAGATGATAATAAACTTCTTTTAGCTATGGTGGCAAATCAAATTTTAGAAGGAGTATATTTTTATAGTGGTTTTACTGCTATTTACGCACTTGCACGTGCAGGAAAAATGCTAGGTTCAGCACAAATGATCCGCTTTATCCAAAGAGATGAAATCACACATCTTTTATTATTTCAAAATATGATCAATTCAGTACGCAAAGAAAGACCTGATTTGTTCCATGATGAAAATATCAATAAAATTTATGATATGTTTAAAAAAGCTGGAGATCTTGAGATCAAATGGGGTAAATACATCACTCAAAATCAAATCATGGGCTTTACTGATGATATCATAGAAGAATATATCCATTATCTTGTAGATCAAAGATTAAGCGCAATCAATTTAGACAAGCTATACAATGCAAAACATCCTATTAAATGGGTAGATGATTTTTCAAAATTTAACGATCAAAAGAGCAATTTCTTTGAAAGTAAAGTAACGAATTATTCTAAGGGTAGTATAAGCTTTGATGACTTCTAAAACTTCTTTAGCCTTACTTTGTGATTTTTATGAATTTACAATGTCTCAAGGCTATTTCAAAAACAATAAAAAAGATCAAATTTGTTATTTTGATATATTTTTTAGAAAAATTCCAGATTCAGGATCTTTTGCTATTTTTGCAGGTCTTGAAGATATTTTAGACTTTGTTGAAAATTTGAGTTTTGATGCAGAAGATATAGAATTTTTAAGAAAACAAGGTATTTTTGATACAGAATTTTTAGATTTTTTAGCTAACTTTAAATTTAAAGGTGAAATTTATGCTATGCGTGAAGGAGAAGTGATTTTTCCAAACGAACCTTTGCTATGTATTAAAGCTACAACCATAGAAGCACAGCTTTTAGAAACTTTTTTACTTTTAAGTTTAAACCACCAAAGCCTTATTGCTACCAAAACCAATCGTATCGTGCGTGCAGCTAAAAACAGTAAAATTTTAGAATTTGGCTCACGCAGAGCACAAGGAAGTGAAGCGGCCTTAAAAGGGGCAAGAGCAGCTTTTATAGGAGGTTGCATAGGAAGTGCTTGTACTTTAGCAGGAAAAATTTATAATATCCCTATCAATGGAACTATGGCACATTCTTGGGTGCAAATGTTTGAAAATGAACTTGAAGCTTTTAAAGCTTATGTGAAAATTTATCCAAAAAATCCTGTTTTTTTGATTGATACTTATGATTGTCTAAATAGCGGACTTAAAAATGCAATTAAAGTTTTTAAAGAATTTGGTATCCAAGAAGGCGGTGTGAGAATAGATTCTGGAAATTTATTTGAGTTGAGTTTGAAAATCAGACAAGAACTTGATCAAGCAGGACTTCAAAAATGTAAAATCATAGTTTCTAACGCCCTTGATGAATGGAGCATTAAAAAACTCAAAGAACAAAACGCACCTATTGATATCTTTGGTGTAGGCGAAAGATTGATCACTGCTTCAAGCGATCCTATTTTTAGTTGTGTTTATAAACTCGCAGCCTTAGAAGATCAAGGTATAAAACCTAAAATAAAAATCAGTGAAAATAACGAAAAATCAACCCTACCTCATTTTAAAAAACTTTTTAGAGTTTATGATAAAAACACGCAAAAAATCCTTTTTGATGAGCTTTATGTTTTTGACGAAAACCCAAATCAAGATGAAAATTTAGAACGCAAAGAACTTTTAGAATTAGTCTACAAAGAAAAAAGACTTCTTAAAAAGTCATCTTTAAATACTATTCAAGATTATACAAAAGAGCAAATCTCAAAACTCGATGAGAGTTTTTTAGATCTTGATCGTTTTGTGAAATTTGAAGTAAAACTCTCGCCTAAACTTCAAAATATCACTGAAGATCTTTTAAAAACTCGTTTTTAAAATCCACATAATTTAAAGCGGATTGTTTTAGAAAGCTTATTTCTTCATCGTTTAATTCACGCACAAATTTTGCAGGATTTCCAAGTATCAAAGAGCGTGGCGGAAATTTTTTACCCTTTGTTACAACGCTTCCAGCACCCACTATGCTATCTTCTTCTATCAAAGCATTATCCATGACAACAGCATTCATTCCGATTAAAACACGATTTTTTATCACACAAGCATGGATAACGCAATTATGTCCTATGGTTACATCATCTCCTATTATTGTAGGAAAACCAGCATCTTTTAACTTTCCTTTTTCGTCAAATTCCCTATGCCAAACATGCACCGTGCTAAGATCTTGAATATTGGTTCTTTTGCCAATTTTTATAAAATTAACATCAGCTCTTAAAACACAATTAAACCAAATGCTACTTTCATCTCCTATTTCTATTTCTCCTATGATTTTAGCTCCCTCTGCAACAAAAACATTTTGACCTAGTTTGGGACTATGATTTTTAAATTTTATAAGCATTTTTTTCCTTTTTATTTAAGTATAGCTAAGTTTAACTCTATTTCAACTTTTTTAGTTACAATTTTTATTTAAATTTATAGGAGAAGTAATGAACGCATTTGAACAAAAAAGATGTCAAAATATGGCTGAAGAAATTGCACAAAAAGTTTTTATCAATGAAGAGCTTTTTAATGCTTTTTGTCAAATTCCGCGTGAAATTTTTTCTCCTTTAAAAGCCCATGCTTATCGCCTTGATGCTTTGCCTTTGGCAAATTCTCAATGGATTAGTTCACCTTTAACTGTAGCTAAAATGACTATGGCTTTAGATTTTAAAAATGCTGATAGTATTTTAGAGATAGGTTGTGGAAGCGGCTATCAAGCTGCGATTTTAAGCAAAGTCATAAGGCGTGTTTTTACCATAGAACGCATAGAAAATTTAGCCAAAAAAGCCGCTCAAACTTTCAGAGAATTAGAACTTTTTAATATCAATGTAAAATTTGATGATGGACAAAATGGCTGGAAAAATTATGCTCCTTATGATAGAATTTTATTTTCTGCTTATGCGACACAAATTCCTGAAATTTTACTCGATCAATTAAGCGATGGCGGGATTTTAGTCGCTCCTATTTTACACAATGGCAAACAATTCATCACACGCCTTAGAAAAAATGGCACAAATTTACAAAAAGAAATTTTAGAAGAATGTTTATTTGTGCCTATAGTAGATGGAAAAGAATAAACTTTTTTTACAAAATTTATTAAAAACTCTTTAGAGCCTTTCTTAACTTTTCACTCATTTCATCAATATGTTCTTTTTGCAAAATCAAAGGAGGTAAAAATCTCAAATCATTCTCCCCGCAACTTATCAGCAAAAGTGCATTTTCTTGGCATTTTTGAATGACCTTGGACACTTTTACACTTTTATCAAGACTAAGCCCTTGCATAAACCCTAAGCCTTTGCGTTTTTTACAAAAATCAAATTCTTTTATCAACTCATCTAAACTTTGCTCTAAATAAGGCGTGAGTTTATTGACATTTTCTAAAATTTTTTCTTCTTTAAAAATTTCAAAAACTGCATTCACTCCTGCGCAAACCAAAGGATTTCCCCCATAAGTGCTACCATGATCGCCTGCTTCTAAAGAATTGCTTGCTACTTTTTGATTTATTACAAAAGCACCCACACTAAGCCCACAACCTAAGGCCTTAGCTGAAGTCATAATATCAGGCAAAATTTGTGCGTGCTCATAGGCAAAAAATTTTCCACTTCTACCCATGCCACATTGAATTTCATCAGCGATTAATAATATATCTTTTTCATCGCAAAGCTTTCTTAAGGCTTTGTAAAAATCTTTATTTGCAGGATTTATCCCACCTTCTCCTTGCACGCTTTCTAAGATAATGGCGCAAGTTTTTTCATTTACTAGTTTTTCAACGCTTAAAATATCATTATATTTTGCAAATTTAACCCCTGAAATTAAAGGTTTAAAAGGCTTTTGATATTTTTCATTAGCAGTAAGCGATAAAGCCCCTAAAGTACGCCCATGAAAAGAATGCTTAAAAGCGATAAATTGTCCGCCCTTAATACCTTTGTTAAAGGCGTATTTTCTAGCTGTTTTCATCGCTCCTTCTATACTTTCTGTGCCAGAATTTGTAAAAAAAACACGCTCTAAAGCACTAGCTTTGGCTAAATTTTTAGCTGCAGCGGCTATGTTTTCATTATAATATAAATTGCTAGTATGTAAAAGCTTATCCACTTGAGCTTTGATTTTAGCATTAAATTTAGCATGATTATATCCTAAAGCACAAACGCCTATACCACTTGAAAAATCAAGATATTTTTTAGCCTTATCATCAAAAAGATAAACCCCCTGCCCTTTTTCTAAAACTATATCAAAACGCTTATAAGTAGGGATAATATGACTTTGTTCTTTATAATCCATTTTCATTCTTTAACCCACCAAAGTGCCTATACCTTCATCAGTAAAAAACTCAAGCAACAAAGAATGCTTCACGCGCCCATCTAAAATATGCACCTTTTTAACTCCATTTTCACAAGCATCAATGCAAGATTTTAATTTTACATGCATACCGCCTTCTATTTTAGGAGCTAAAATTTTAGCTTGTTCAAGACTGATTTTAGAAATCAAAGAATTTTTATCATTAAAATCCTCATAAAGCCCTGCAGTATCGGTTAAAAAAGCAAGTTTTTCAGCCCTTAAAGCCTTAGCAATCGCACAAGCTGCGTCATCAGCGTTAATATTATAAGTATTAAAATCCTCATCCATGCCAATAGGAGCAATGATAGGTAAAAAATCTTTTTCTAAAAGCTCTTCTAAAATTTTCGAATTTACCTTTTGTATCGTGCCAACAAAAGCTAAATTTACATCTTTTTTCACACATTCTAAAAGTGCACCATCTTTACCACAAAGCCCTATGGCTTTAACTCCTAAATTTTGCAAACTATGAACTAAATTTTTATTGATATGATTTAAAACCATGCTTGCTACTTCAGTAGTGGCTTTATCACTAACTCTAAGACCGTTTTTAAACTCACTCTTTACGCCTAATTTTTCA
Source organism: Campylobacter sp. BCW_6463 (assembly GCF_001762785.1). Taxonomy (NCBI): domain Bacteria; kingdom Pseudomonadati; phylum Campylobacterota; class Epsilonproteobacteria; order Campylobacterales; family Campylobacteraceae; genus Campylobacter; species Campylobacter sp. BCW_6463. The sequence goes on along the minus strand of NZ_MJXL01000040.1, from coordinate 53,742 downwards.
CACATAGCAGAAATATCTTTTCCTCCGCCATGTACAATGATAGGCTTTAAACCCACGAGTTTTAAAAGAGCTATATCTTGCATCACACAATGCTTTAGCTCTTCATCTTCCATAGCTGATCCACCGTATTTTATAAGTATAATCTTAGAATTAAATTTGCGTATATAAGGTAAAGCTTCGATTAAGACATTGGCTTTTTCTAAATATTTTTGCATGATCATTCCTTAAACATTAAAGCTAGTTTGATTATACTCATTTAAAGAAAGATCGTAATAATTCGCATCTTCTCTTAAAGTAAAACCATAATGTTTCCAAAACTCATTGCCCAAATCATTGTTTTTAAAGGCGATTAAGGCGATTTTATTGATCTTTTGAGCTTTTAAAGCCTCAAGACAAAATTTCGTCATCTCGTGTGCTATACCCTTTTTTCTATGATCTTTATGTACACATACATGATAAAATCCCCCTGTGCGTCCATCATGCCCGCAAAGTATACTTCCTACAATTTCTTCATCAATCACTGCTACAACGCTAAGATTTGGGTTTCTATCTAAAAAATTTTCTATATTTTCTTTGCTATCATCAATGCTTCTTATCCCAAAGCCTTTTATCTCGCACCAAAGCTTATAAACGACTTCATAATCGCTTTTTTGCATAGCTCGTATTAACATTTTTATCCTTTACAAATTTGCAAAGAATTTAAGTCCTTCATCTTCATCAAAATCAAACATTAAATTCATATTTTGAACAGCTTGTCCTGCTGCGCCTTTAATTAAATTATCAATAGCACCAAGCACAATAACACGCCTTGTGCGTTGATCTATACTAACATTGATATCCGCAAAATTGCTTGATTTAACCCACCGAGTCTGCGGAAACGACTGCGGCGGTAAAAGCCTTATGAATTTATTGTTTTGATAGTATTTTGTATAAATATCGCGTATATCTTGTTCTTGCAAATTCTCTTTTAAATTTGCATAAGCACTGATTAAAATTCCTCTTTGCATAGGTACAAGATGAGGGGTAAATTGTAAAGTGATTTTCTCTTTGGCCGCATAGCTTAAATGTTCTTCAATTTCAGGAGTATGACGGTGTGAAGCCAAACCATAAGCTTTGATATTTTCATTAACTTCACAAAAAAGATTTTCCACCTTTGCACTTCTTCCTGCTCCGCTTACCCCACTTTTTGCATCAATAATAACTGAGTTAAAATCAATGATTCTTTCTTTAAAAAGCGGATAAAGACTTAAGATCGAACAAGTGGTATAACAACCTGGATTTGCCACTAAACTTGCTTTTTTTATCTCTTCTTTATAAAGCTCGCAAAGTCCATAAACCGCATTTTGCAAAAGCTCTTGATTAGGATGAGTGAATTTATACCAAAGCTCATAATCTTTAGGATTTTTAAGACGAAAATCTGCGCTTAAATCAATGATTTTCATCTTTTTTAACAAATTCTCATTTAAAAGCTTAGCGCTAAATTCATGCGGAGTAGCCAAAAACAAAAGATCAAGTTCAAGCTCATCTAAATTTTTATTTTCAAAACATAAATTTAAAGGGATATTAGGATAAAGATCTTGATAATTTTGCCCCACGCTAGAACTCGAACATAGATAAGAAATTTCAACTTTGGGATGATTAAGCAAAATGCGTACAAGCTCATTACCTGCATAACCACTCGCTCCTAAAATCCCAACTTTTATTTTCATCTTTATCCTTCAAATGTAAAAGCAAGTATTATAAACAAAAAAAGTTAAAAATTTTAACTATTATTCTCTTTAACCTTATCTTTATTGCTCGAAAATCAAAACATCTGAAAAAATAAAATTAATTTAATCATGCAAAATAAAAAATAATTTTAGCAACAAGAATTTAATTTTTAACTAAAATATAAAGTTGTTCATGAAGATGGATATTACGATTTTTAAGATTGCGAGAAGCTCTAAAAGTATTATATTTTTGTTCTAAAATCCGACATTTTCCAAGAGTACTTAAACGCTTTAAAAAAATTTCTTTTTTTACAAAACCTTCACAATTATAAGAAAGTAAAATCACTCTTGCTTTTAAATCATTAATAAGTTCAAATAAAGCATCTTGGGCAAATTTTGACTTATTAAAAGTACTACGATTCCAATCTTTTGGAATGCCACTGATTTTAGAAATTTCTTCAGGTTTTTTATAATTTGCGATTAAATTTAACATAAAGTAATTAGAGCTATAAGGATGTTGATTATAAGGAGGATCAAGATAAACCACATCAAAAAAATCAAGTTCTTTTGCAAGCATGCTTGCATCCTTTTGCATCACTTCAAATTCACAAGAAAAATTTGAAAAAATAGGCATTTTAAGCTCTATTTCCCCTTTAATGCGTTTAAGTGCATTTTGTCCTTCGCCACCAAATTTTCCGATGCCATCCTTACCCTTATAAAAACCTTTAAAAACTCCACTAGTATTTGAATGCACACTAGCTTCATAAATTAAAGGGGCTATAAAAAAATGCTTTAATTCTTTTGGAATTTCATTTTCAATTCTTTGTCTCATAGTATCAAGATATAAAGCATTTTTAAAAGTATAAAAAACCCTTTCATTTTTTTTAATATTATCATCATCTTTTGGAGCATAAAGCTCACTGATAAAACCTTTTTGAAAATCTAAATTTTGGGTTAAATTTTTATAACACTTTTTTAGATTTTGGAGCAAATCTTTATCTTTATTAGCAAGATAACACTTATTGATAAGTTTTGAATAATCTTCTAAATCATTAGCTAAAATATAACTCGAGTATGCCTTTGCAAAACGACTGACAACACCTGAGCCACTAAACATATCACAAAAACTAAATTTATCCTTGCCGAGTTCTTTTTTAGCTACATTAAAGCCCTTATTTAAAAAACTTAAAAGTGCTCTTTTATTTCCAAGATAAGTTATGATTTGCTCTTTTAAAAAAAAAGGATTTTCTTTCAAAATTTAAAACCTTTAAAAGCTTTATCCACAAAAATGGATTAAGCTTTTTTTGGAGTTACAAGCATATTTACATAGCGACCTTCAAAATTTGGCTCTTTATCACGATTAGCTTCATTTTCTATCATGATCCAAATTTTTTTAAGTAAGGCTACACCTGCTTCAGGAGTTGCCATTTCACGACCTTTTAAGAATACACGAAATTTCACATGCTTACCTTGTTCTAAAAATTCTAAAGCATGTTTTACCTTGTAATTAATATCATTTTGAGCAATTTTTACAGAAAGTTTGATTTCTTTTATATCAATCACTTTTTGTTTTTTCCTTGCTTCTTTTTGTTTTTTCTCTTGTTGATAACGGAATTTACCATAGTCCATGATCTTGCAAACAGGCGGCTTAGCGTCCGCGGCTATCATTACAAGATCAAGCCCTAAACGGTTTGCAATTTCTAAAGCTTCATTGCTACTGATAATACCATAAACCTTACCATCATCGCCAACACATCTGATTTCATCCGCTCTTATTTCTTCATTAAGCAATACTTCTTTTTCCTTACTCAAAAGTGCACCTCACTCATTTTCTCCTTAACTAATTTAATAAATTCGTCCAAGCTAAGATTTTTTTGTTCTTTAGCTCTTCTATCTCTTAAAGCAACGCTACGCTTTGTCACCTCATCATCACCTAAAACTAGAATCATAGGTAATTTTTGTTTTTCAGCGATACGAATTTTTTTACTCAAGCTCTCATTTTTTTCATACACCTCACTATCGATATTAAGCTCTAATAATTCTTTTTGAATTTCTTTTGCATAAGCAATATGTGCTTCGCCTATTGGTACTATACCCACAGCAGTTGGTGCAATAAAAAATGGAAACTCGCCCGCACAATGCTCGGTTAAAATTCCTATAAATCTTTCAAAAGAACCTAAAATCGCACGATGCAACATTACAGGTTGTTTTTTTTCATTATCACTATCAGTATATTCGAGTTTAAAACGACTTGGCAGGTTAAAATCTACTTGTATGGTTCCGCATTGCCACTTTCTTTTTAAAGCATCGGTGATTTTAATATCGATCTTTGGACCATAAAAAGCCCCACCACCTTCGTCAATACCGTATTTTAAACCTTGTTCATCTAAAGCTTCTTTTAAAGCCTTAGTTGCTACTTCCCAAATTTCATCATCACCTATGGCTTTTTCAGGTTTAGTTGAAATTTCCATCTCATAGCTAAAATCAAATAATTTCATCAAATTATCCACAAAAGCTAAAATTTCTAAAACCTGCTCTTTAATCTGACTTGGCATACAAAAAATATGTGCATCATCTTGAGTGAATTCTCTCACTCTAAAAAGCCCATGCAAAACCCCACTTTTTTCATGACGATGTACCACGCCATATTCAAAAAATTTCAAAGGCAAATCACGATAACTTCTTACATCACTTTGATAAATTTTAATATGTCCCACACAGTTCATAGGCTTAATGCCATATTCTTGTTCATCAATTTGTGTAAAATACATATTTTCTTTATAGTTTGCATAATGCCCACTGATTTTCCATGCATCTGCTTTTAAAAGTTCAGGCCCACGCACAGGCTCATAACCATGTAAACGATGGATCTTATAAAGCATATGTTCAAGTTTAGATCTAAGTCTTGCACCGTTACTCAACCAAATAGGAAGACCTCCTCCGATCTCATCATCAAAAGTAAAAAGCTTAAGCTCTGTTCCAAGCTTTCTATGATCGCGTTTTTTAGCTTCTTCGATAATGGTTAAATACTCTTTTAAACTTTCCTTATCTGCAAAAGCGGTACCATAAATTCGAGTAAGCATTTCTCTTTTTTCATCGCCACCCAAATACGCTCCTGCAACACGAGTGAGTTTAAAAAAGCGTAAAAATTTCGTATTTGGAACATGAGGACCACGACACAAATCTTCAAATTCACCTTGTTTATAAATACTTACAGCTCCATCAGGAATACGCAATAAAACTTCTTGTTTTAAATCATCATTTTGAAATTTAGCCAAAGCTTCGTTTTTTGTGATTTCATATTTTAAAATTTCAATCTTTGCTTCAGCAAGTTCTTTCATCTTTTTTTCAATTTTTACTAAATCTTCTTCGCCAATCTTACTTTCCACACGAAAATCATAATAAAATCCATCTTCTATAACAGGACCAACGAAAAATTTAGCCTCAGGATACAAACTCTTAATCGCCTGTGCCATTAAATGCGCACAAGAATGACGGATTACTTCTAAACTTTCTTTAGAATTATCAAAATAAATTTCTTTTAAATTTGTATTTTTCACACTTTGAGAGTCAATTATTGTCTCATTGTCCAAATACGCAATAACTTCTTTTTCCATATTTTTAACCCTTTGTCGCTCACTTACCCTGTGAGTGTTTATAAAGTTCTAATTTTAACTTTCTAAGACTTAATTATTTTTGAAATTCAGCTTATTTTTAAAAAAATCTTAGAATAAATTTAATATTTATTTATAGCTTAAATTCACTTCCAGCATTTAAAATCCCACTATAATACAAATAAAAGAAAACAAATCCTAAAATAATACGATAAATTCCAAAAGGGATAAAGTCGAATTTAGAAATAAATTTTAAGAAAAATTTTATAACTAAAACTGCAACAATAAAAGCAGTGATAAAACCTATGCCTAAAGGAATTAAAGAATTTGCATTGCTAAGAAGCTCAGGCTCTTTATAAATGCTATAAGCTGTAGCGATAATCATCGTTGGAATGGCAAGCAAAAAACTAAACTCAGCCGCAACTTTTCTATTAAATCCTAACAAAAGCCCACCAATAATACTTGCTCCACTCCTTGAAGTGCCAGGAATCATGGCTAAAGATTGAAAAATACCTATACAAAAAGCTTGTTTAAAGCTTATTTCTTCTAAAGAATTGATACGATATTGTTTATTTTTGTGCGCAAGTTCTATAAGAATAAGCACAACACCACCAAAAATGAGCATTCCAACCACAACCCAACCATTAAATAAAGCATTTAAGTATTTTGCCACAAAAAGCCCTATAACTCCAGTAGGAAAAAATCCCACTGCAAGTTTTAACCAAATATCAAGCCCTTGAAACAATTTACGCCAAAATACAAAAATTACCGCCAAAATAGAACCAAGCTGGATAATAATCAAAAAACTTTTCCAAAACTCATCTATATCAATACCTAAAATAGTCGTACCTAAAATCATATGTCCTGTTGAAGAAACAGGTAAAAACTCAGTCAGACCTTCTATAATTCCAAGTATTAAAGCATATAAATTTTCCATTTTAATCCTTGAATGATAATTGCAAAAGAAAAATTATATCAGAATGGATTAAATGGGGTTTTAACCCCAAAAATTAAGCATCTTTTTTAACAATACGCTTAATGAAATATAATACAACTCCCACAAAAAAGATAAGTGCTAAAAGCTCGCTATCATGAAAATTTGTTAAATTTAAAGCTAAAGGATTTTCACTACCACCCATGCTTACTGAAAATACAGTAATTCCTGCGATAATTACCCCAAAAATACTTTCACCCACTATAAGCCCTGAAGCAAAAAGCGTGCCTCTTTGCTCACAACTTGCAAGTTTTTCTTCTTTATGAGAATTTTTTGCATATTTTTTAGTTAAGTATTGCATTACAATATATTTTAAAATTCCGCCTATAACTAAAGGTATATTTACAGCAGGTGGAAGGTAAATACCTATTCCAACGGCTAAAGGTGGCAAAGACATCTTCTGTGTTCTTCTTAAAATTTTATCTATAATAATCATTAAAATTCCTACAAATACACCAAAAGCCATATAACCCCACTCTATATTGTGATGAAAAATTCCTTGAGCGATAGTACTCATTAAATTCGCTTGCGGTGCTGCTAAAGCCGATGAAGCATCCATACCTTCTCTTGGCATTGCCCCAACAAAACCATAGGCTTGATAAAGCAAATTTAAAACAGGAACTATAGCCAAAGCACCAAAAACACAGCCTACAAGTAAAGCAACTTGTTGCTTCCAAGGAGTAGCTCCGACTAAATGCCCTGTCTTTAAATCTTGTAAATTGTCATTCGAAATAGCAGCTGTAGCCAAAATAACACTAGTAGTAAAAATAGCTAACGCTACTGCAAATTTAGAAAGCATAGGATCTTGAAAAAGTTCCACACCTAAAACCAAAAAAACAATAGAAGAAATAATAACACCAATAAGTCCGATTCCAGAAATAGGACTAGAAGAAGATCCTACAAGTCCTGCCATATATCCGCAAGCTGCTGCAACAAAAAAACCTATTAAAACAGAAACTAAAGTTCCAACAAATGAAAATAGCATTTGATAATAAATGCTTAAGTTAGCATCTTCAACAAAACTATAAAAAGTAATAAATAAACCCACAACCATTAAAACAAAAAGTATAAAAATACTTTTTAAAGAAAGATCTATATTTGTTCTTTCATTTTTTTCTTGATTAGTAATTTTAACATTTTTAACAATTTCTTTAATACCTTCAATAACGGGTTTTAAAAGTTCTATTAAAGTCCAAAGCGCTGCTATAGCAATAGCTCCTGTTCCTATAAGCCTTACTTTAGAACTCCATACACTAGAAGCTAAATCTACGGCATTTTTTGCACTATCGAATTCAAAATTTGAAAGATAAGGAGTAAAAATACCCCAAGCTAAAAACATACCTACAAAAAGAGCTATAGCACCTGCTAAACCGACTAAATAACCTGCTCCTAAAAGTGCCAAAGAATATCCCATAGAAAAACCAAAAGCCATTTTATTCCAAATGAAAGCAAAATTACTCTCACTTGCAGTGAGTTTAAAACCATTGCTTAATAAACTAAAAATAGCAGCTATAAAAGAGCCTAATGCTATTTCTTTAATACCTTGTTTTCCTTTTTTATTACTCTGATCTTTATTGGCTACTTTTAAAATTTCAGCTGCGGCCCTACCTTCAGGATAAGCAAGTTTGCTTTCAACTACCATAGCCCTTCTTAATGGTATAGTAAAAAGCACTCCAAGTCCACCACCACAAAGACATATCATAAAAGTTTGCCAAAGTGGAAATTCACTCCAATACCCACACATAAAAAGTCCTGGGATAACAAAAATAACTGATGATAAAGTTCCTGCTGCTGAAGCTTGAGTTTGAACCATATTATTTTCTAAAATATTTGAAGTCTTAAAAAGACTCAAAACCGCCATGGAGATGACCACAGCTGGAATTGATGATGAAAAAGTAAGTCCCACTTTTAACCCCAAATATACATTTGAAGCTGTAAAAATAATAGTTAAAATACTTCCCAAAATCAAACCCCTTAAGGTAAGTTCTGGTAAATTTTGTTTTTTGTACATCATTTCTCCGTTTTAAAATTTACTTTCAACGTTAAAAAATATTCTTATAAGTTTAAATTTATAATTTTTCTCTAAAGCAAAATAAAATAATACAAAAAAACGCTTATATTTTTATAAATTTTTGACTCAAAAATATCATAAAACAATGAACCAATCATTGAAAAATCAAAAGTTTTTTTATTTTAATTATATTATCCCAGCTACCTCAGCAAAAATCAAGCAAATAATACTTATACCCCATATATAAAAAAAGCTTCTTTTGATATGATCTTTAATATTAACCTCTGCTAAACCGCAACCTAGCAAAGTTGCAGGCACAACAGGAGAAATAAATGTCGCACAATTTCTTGCTATCACCATGATAATAGCTATAGTCAAAGGTTCAGCGCCAAAAGCCTTAGTTACACTCAAAACTATAGGCATCACTCCATAAAAATAAGAATCTGTACAAAAAATAATTGCCATTGGAACAGCTAATATCCCTACCATCAAAGGAATATAAGCGCCTAAATAATCTGGAACAAAATTTAAAATCAAAACACCCATTTTCTCCATAATACCACTTTTATCAAATACGCCTATTAATATCCCAGCACCAATTAAAGTAATATACATAAGCATTGCACCAGCACTTGCACGATCTAAAACTTTTTTAGCTATTTTTAAATTAGGATAATTAAGCGGTAAAATTATTGCAAGTCCTATCATAAAGCAAATATAACTAGGAAAAATACCACTAATTAAAAGCCCAATAACCCCAATAGCTACAAGTAAATTTAACCAAAACCATTTTTCATTATGGTGTTCGCTTTTTTCTATATTTAAATTTATTCCCGACAAGTTACCTGCGCCTGCACCTCTTTTTATTTCTATCTTAGCAATCCAAATTGCCAAAAGAAGGGATAATACCAAACCTACAATCTGAATAGGTATAATATGGTGCCAAAGCAAATTTGCATCCATTCCTATATTAGTAGCCGCTCTTAAAGTAGGACCACCCCAAGGAATAACATTCATAACCCCCATAGCCGAAGTAATAATCAATAACATTGAAGTCTTTCTTATACCTAGACGCTCATAAATAGGTAATAATGCAGGTATTACAATAAGAAAAGTAGAAGCACCTGAACCATCTAAATGCACAGCAGCAGTAATAAAAACAGTAAGAATGCAAACTTGATATACATTAGCTTTCATTTTTGATAAAAACGCATTTAAAATTTTAGTAAAAAAACCACTTGCATTTAAAACACTAAAAAAGAGTATAGAAAAAACAAACAAAGCTGCCGTATCCGTTACGCTTTTGACTCCATCTTTAATAAAAGCAACCAATGTTTTAATATCAAAAACACCTCCTTCTTTAACCCCTAAAGCTGCACCCACGCCAAAACCAAGCTGTTCAAGAATAAGTAAAATACAAGCTACACTAATACTTACACTTATAAAAGCTAATGCTGGAGTAGCATAATCTTTTAGCAAAAGCCAAACTATCAATCCTAATGAGAAAAAACCCAATAAAGCTAAAAAAATTTCCATATCCTATCCTTTTGTATCATTTTTATTCAATAATAAAATGGATATTTTAAGTCCAACTTATATGTGTTTAAATTTATAGATTTTTGGAAAAAATATATTTTTTAATGTAACTATTTTAAACAAGAATAAAAAATAATTTTTAATTATTTTTGATAAAGTATTCACTCTTTTAAATTTACAACTAGAAGTAACGATTGGTAAATATGATAAATCACATAATCTTATCAAAACTAAAAAGTCAAAATTTTTAACTTCACATTCACTTCACTTAAAAAGTTTATAATGTTATCACTTTACATTGAAGGAGAAATAATTATGAAAAAAAGTATTTTATTTGCATCAGCACTTTTAGCTAGCTCAATGCTTTTTGCAGATAGTCTAAAACTTGAAGGTACTATTGCACAAATTTATGATAACAATAAAACCTTGCTTATTGACTCAATTTATGGCGGACAAATGGCTATAAAAGTTCTACCAAATACCGAAATAGAAATGGATGATTGTGGTATTTTTGGAACAGATAAAGATGGAACTTTTAAAGACTTAAAGGTTGGAAATTTTTTAGAAAGTAAAATTTCTTATGGAACACCTGCTACGCCAAATACTCAAGCTATTCCAGTAGCTAGAAAAATTGAAATTCAATGTTATAAAAAAGCTTATTAATATAAATCCCTTAACAAGGGATTTATAAAAATCATTCTTTACTAAACTACTTCATCACTCTTAAATAAAAATTTAAACTCTTTTTTAACAAGCAATTTATAAAATAACACTTATATTTTCATCTAAGGCAAATAATGAAAAAATGGATTTTTATTGTTTTTTGTTTTATATTAGGTTTTATTATTCATATATTTTATATAGGATACACTAACGAACTTTTATTTAATAAATTTATTAAAAACAGCAATCCTGATTATACAATTACAGATATTTACTTCAAAAAAGGTTTTTTAACCTCTAAAGGAAGTTTTACTTTAAATCACTCTCATACACAGCTTTCAACTAAAATCAACCTTAAATTTAATAATTATTTTTTCTTAAATAAAATTATAAAAGGAAATTTTACAAATCCTTTTGATTTTTTAGATGAAGTGTTAAAAAACAATAAATTAGGAACTTTTACTCTCAAATTACACGATAACAACTCTAAAATATTTCTAAATATTAAAGATATAAATTTAAGCAATGAAGGCGGAGATACCATCATAAACGGCGGATATATTGAAGCTTTAATAAATAAAAATTTAGAAATTAAAAACATTAAAATACATTTTGATATGATTAATTTTTCTCAATTTTATACTAAATTTGTATTGCAAAATTTAAATTACGAACAATTTTTTAACAATCCTGTACAATTTTATGAGTTAAATTTATTTAGTGATAGCCAACAACAAATCAACTTTGATTATCTTGTACTAGATAACAATAAAATCAATTCTTTTTATAGCAAAAACCAAGTAAATTTTAATGAAGAAAATTCAACAATAAACTTAAACATACAAGGAGAATCCAATGAAATTGATATTGATCTTAAATCTTTATTGGGTCAGAATTTAAATTTTGACAAAACAAAATTTAATATAACCATAAATAAATTTCTTAACTCAAATTTCAATATCTCTCATTTTATTCAAAAAAATCTTGATCTAAAAATACAAAATTTAATTCTTGAAAAAAATAAACAAAACATCAGTCTACAAGGCAATTTAAATATCAACAACTCTTATCAAGCAAAATTACAAGTTATCAGTTTAGATGAGCCTGATGAAATTTTTCCTTGGACAAAGGATTATGGAGGTTTAAATCAATATTTTTTAAAAGAAAATAATAACTTTTTTCTAAATTTATCTTATGATAGCTTAGCCAATCCTCAGCTAAAAATTAATGGTAGTGAATTTTCAAATATGGATTTAAATTAATGAGCCTAGCTTTGACCTTTCGCCCTGAAAATTTTGATGATATTTTAGGACAATATGAGCTTATAGAAATTTTCAAAAAATTTACTGCTTTACAAAAACTTCCTCATAGCATTTTTTTTGGAACAGCAGGTTCTGGAAAAACAACTTTTGCTAGAGTTGTAGCCAAAGAATTTGGCTTAGATTTTTATGAATTTGATGGAGGAAATTTTAAACTCGAAGAACTAAGAAAAATTTTAGATAATTACAAAAATAGTCTTTATAAACCTTTAATTTTTATTGATGAAATTCACCGCCTTAGCAAAACCCAACAAGAAATGCTTTTAATTCCTATGGAAAATTACCGTTTAATTTTAATCGGCGCAAGCACTGAAAATCCCTATTTTGTTTTAAGTTCTGGTATAAGAAGCCGTTCCATGCTTTTTGAATTTAAATCTTTAGGGGTAAAGGAACTTGAAACTTTACTCTTGCGTGTACAAGAAAAAATGAAATTTAATATTGATAAAGAAGCTAAAAATTTTCTACTTAAAAGTGCTGATGCAAGAGCTATGCTAAATTTGCTTGAATTTGTCTTGGTTTTAGATGAAAAACATATCAGTCTTGAAAATCTTAAAAAACTTCGCAACACCATAAGTAGCGAAGGTGCTAGCTCAAAAGATACACATTATATTTTAGCAAGTGCAATGATAAAAAGTTTACGTGGAAGTGACGTTGATGCAGCTATTTATTATCTTGCAAGACTTATTGATGCAGGAGAAAGTGCGGATTTTATCGCTAGGCGTTTGGTAATTTTTTCAAGCGAAGATATCGGAAATGCCGATCCAAATGCTTTAAATTTAGCAGTTTCGACTCTAGAAGCTGTTAAAAATATAGGTTATCCTGAAGCAAGAATTATCCTAGCCCAATGTGTAGTTTATTTAGCAAGCACAATCAAATCCAATGCAAGCTACAAAGCTATCAATGAAGCTTTAAACTATGTAAAAAATAATGAAGCTTTAGAAATACCTAATTATCTTAACAACAATCATCAAGAAAAACAAAACTATCTTTATCCACATGATTTTGGTGGCTGGGTAGAGCAAAAATATCTTAGTAAAAATTTAAAATTTTATCATAGCAAGGGCTTAGGAGAAGAAGCAAAATTGTTAGATAATTTATATAAATTAAAAAACCATAAAGCTTAATTTTATTATTTAAAATTTACAAAATAAATGCTAAAATCAATATTTTATTTTCAAGGAAAAAGATGATTAAAATAGGAATTTATGGCGCTAAAGGACGCATGGGAAAACAGATTGAAGAATGTTTAAAAGGCGAAACGCAAGCACAAAGTTCGATGCTTTATGATAAGGGTGGAAATTTAGAAGAACTTTTTGAAAAAAGCGATGTGATTATTGATTTTTCTTCCCCAAGTGGAACTCATGAACTTTTAAATTATGCAAGAACCATGCCTAAACCTTTGGTAATAGGTACAACAGGACTTGATGAGAAAATTTTACATTTGATGCAAAGTGCTAGTGAAGTGATGCCGATTTTTTATGCGACCAATATGTCTTTAGGTGTTGCAGTTTTAAACTATCTTGCTAGCAAAGCAAGTCAAATGTTAAAAAATTTTGATATAGAAATTTTAGAAATGCATCATCGCCATAAAAAAGATGCACCAAGTGGTACGGCTATGACTTTAGCCCAAAGTGTAGCAAAAGCTAGAAATTTAGAACTTGAAAAAGTAAGAGTAAGTGGAAGAGATGGCATTATAGGTGAAAGAAGCAAAGATGAAATTGCTGTGATGAGTTTAAGGGGTGGCGATATAGTAGGACGCCATACAGTAGGTTTTTATGAAGATGGTGAGTTTTTAGAACTTAATCATACCGCTACTTCAAGGGCGACTTTTGCTAAAGGTGCGATTAAAATCGCTATTTGGCTTAGTAAGCAAGAAGCAAAAATGTATTCAATCAATGATTTTTTAGGAATTTAAAATGTGTGCAGTTGTAGGAGTTATCAATTCAAAAAATGCTAGCACTTATGCGTATTATGCGCTTTTTGCTATGCAACACCGTGGGCAAGAAGCAAGTGGTATTAGTGTGAGTAATGGTAAAAATATTAAGACTATTAAAGCTAAAGGTGAAGTGAGTCAAATTTTTAATCCTGATAATCTAAAAACTTTAGAAGGTGAAATCGCTATAGGGCATAATCGCTATTCTACAGCAGGAAATTCAAGTTTAAACGATGCTCAGCCCATAGTGGCTACTTCAGTTTTAGGTGATATTGCTTTAGCACATAATGGAAATTTAGTCAATAAAGAAGAAGTAAGATCAAGACTTATTCAAGATGGGGCTATTTTTCAAACCAATATGGATACAGAAAATGTTGTTCATCTTATTGCAAGAAGTAAACAAGAAAGCCTAAAAGATAGATTTATTGAGAGTTTAAAAGAATGTATAGGGGCTTATTGTTTTGTTTTAGCAAGCAAAGATAAACTTTATGTTGTAAGAGATCCTCATGGGGTGCGTCCTTTATCTTTAGGCCGTTTAAAAGATGGAGGCTATATAGTTGCTAGTGAAACTTGCGCTTTTGATCTTATAGAGGCTGAATTTATTCGTGATGTTAAACCAGGGGAAATGCTTATTTTTACTCAAGGAAATGATAAATTTGAAAGCATAGAACTTTTTTCTCCAACTCCTAGAATTTGTGCTTTTGAATACATTTATTTTGCTAGACCTGATAGCATAGTAGAAGGCAAAAGCGTGTATGAAGTGCGTAAAAAAATGGGTGAAACTTTAGCTAAAAAATTTACTTATAAAGCAGACTTTGTTGTTCCCGTGCCAGATAGTGGAGTAAGTGCAGCTATAGGTTTTGCACAATATTTACAAATCCCTCTTGAAATGGCAATAGTAAGAAATCATTATGTAGGAAGAACCTTTATAGAGCCAACTCAAGAGCTTAGAAATTTAAAAGTAAAATTAAAGCTTAATCCTATGCGTAAAGTTTTAGAAGGTAAAGAAATTGTAGTCATTGATGATAGCTTGGTGCGTGGCACTACTTCTAAAAAAATAATTTCTTTGCTTCGTGCTGCAGGAGCAAGCAAAATCCATCTTGCCATAGCTTGTCCTGAGATCAAATTTCCTGATACTTATGGCATAGATACTCCAACTTTTGAAGAACTTATCAGCGCAAATAAAAATACTGAAGAAGTGCGTGAATATGTAGAAGCTGATACGCTAAGTTTTTTAAGCATAGAAGAATTAACCCAAAGCATAGGCGATGAAAGGAAATATTCTTTAATCAGTTTTGATGGAGATTATTTTATTAAATAATTTTATTTTAAATTAGGATTAGGCAAGGTTGCACTTGCACTTCCTACATTTATATTTTGAGTTGGTGGCAAAGGAGTATTTGGTGTATCAATTTGACTTAAAAGCTCTAAAGTTTGATTAAATTCAAAACTTTCTTCAGGATTTTGCCCTAAGAATTTTTGCATAAATTCTTTTTTAGAAATAGCTTCATCAAGTTCTTTATCACTTCCTTTTTGATAGGCGCCGATGCGAAGCAATACTTCATTTTCTTTTAAAAGCGAGTTTAAACGCTTAAATTTTCTTGCCCAAAGTTTATGCTCAGGACTTATAATATCGCTCATTACCCTTGAAGCGGAGTTTTGTATATTGATAGGAGGATAAATTCCAAAGTCTGTTAATTCACGACTTAAAACAATGTGTCCATCTAAGATAGAACGACTTTGATCGGCGATTGGATCACTCATATCATCGCCATCCACCAAAACGGTAAAAAAGGCCGTTATAGTGCCTTTACCTTCTTCTTTACCCGTTCTTTCCATGAGTTGAGGCAAAAGACTTAAAACACTTGGTGGATAACCTTTGGTTGTAGGAGGCTCCCCAAGAGCTAGTCCTATTTCTCTTTGCGCCATAGCAAAACGTGTTACACTATCCATGATAAAAAGTACATCTTTACCTTGTTCTTTAAAGTACTCTGCCACACTCATTGCGCAAAAAGCACCGTATTTACGCATTAAAGCACTATCATCACTTGTAGCAACAATAATCACTGTATCATCGAGCTTTCCACCTAAATTTTTTTGTATAAATTCAGGAATTTCACGCCCCCTTTCTCCTATGAGTGCCACTACTTTTATAGGAGCTTTGGAATTTTTAACTATCATTCCCATAAGAGTGGATTTTCCCACTCCGCTTCCTGCAAAAATACCAAGTTTTTGCCCTACACCACAAGTTAAAAGTGCATCTATGGTTTTAACCCCAACAGGAAAAACTTCTTCTATAAGCCCTCTTTTCATCGCATCAATAGGTGCACGCATTATAGGCATATATTTACTTACTTCTATAGCTCCTTTACCATCTTTTGGACGCATAAAAGGATCTACTACCCTGCCTAAAAGTTCATCGCTAACGCCTATTTGCATACCTGCATCACTTATGAAAGCACGATCGCCTATTTTAAAACCTTCTATAAAAGAAAAAGGGCTTAAATAGCTAAATTGTTCTTTGATTTCTACAACCATAGCTAGAGTGTTTAAATTTTCATTTTCATTGGAAACTAACTTCACTATATCTCCAACCCCTGTTTTAAGCCCACGAATTTCTATACTTGTAGCAGAAATTTTTGTAATCTCTCCAAAAATAGCACTTAAATTTTCTTTACCAAGTTTGGAACGTAGTTTTTCAAGATTCATTAAAATCTTACCTGTTTAGCAGAGTTTATGAGAGAAAAAAATTCCTCTCTAGTTTTTTCATTTTTCAAGAAAATTCCACGCAAAGCTGAAGTTGTAGTGGTGGAATTAGCTTTTTGTACTCCACGCATTTCAACACACATATGTCTTGCTTCTATGACTACACCCACACCTTTTGCATCGACATTTTCCATTAAAGCTTGTGCGATTTGTTCGGTAAGTTGTTCTTGAATTTGAAGTCTTCTTGCAAACACTTCTACAAGGCGTGGAATTTTGCTTAAACCTACTACTTTTTTATTAGGGATATAGGCTACATGAGCACGCCCAAAAAAAGGTAAAAGATGATGTTCGCAAAGACTGTAAAATTCTATATCACGCACCAAAACCATTTCATTATTAGAGCTTTCAAATAAAGCATTATTTAAAATATCTTTGACATTTTGCGTATAACCACTAGTAAGAAATTCATAAGCTTTAAAAACACGATTTGGTGTTTTAATCAGTCCTTCACGATTTGGATTTTCTCCTATAATTTCAAGCATAGTTTTAACACAATCTTCAAATTTTTTTTGCAAACTTTTCTCCAAAAATATTTTTATTATTTTAATAATAATGTAATATTGCAATTTTATCATAAATTACTTTAAAATTTTATGCAAGTAATAAGGAAAAATTTGCTATGATTGAAAGCAAATTTTATTTTATAAGGAAAAAAACTATGGAAGTAAAGGCAAAGCAACTAGATTCTGTTAATGCGACTGCTAGTGTAAAAATTCCTTCAGGAATCATTAAAAATGAAGTAGAAAATTTAGCAAAAAAAGCTTCTAAAAGCGTAAAAATGGATGGGTTTAGACCAGGAAAAGTTCCTGTAAGTGCTGTGCTTAAAAGATATGAAAGAGAACTCACTCAAGACGCGGAACAAAATCTTTTTAAATCTGCTGTAAATAGTGCTTTACAAGAACTTAAAAAAGAAAGTAAAGAGCTTGTAGGTGAGCCATATTTTGAAAAATTTGATCGTAAAGATGGAGAAATTATTGCTGAGTTAATACTTTCTTTTAAACCTGAAATTAAACTTGAGGGTTATGAAAAACTCATCCCTGAATATCAAACTCCAAAAGTAAGTAAAAAAGAAATTGATGAGAAAAAAGACGAACTTTTAAAGCGTTTTGCTACTCCTGAAGCTATAAAAACAAAAAGAGCTTTAAAAGAAGGTGATTTTGCAAAATTTGATTTTGAAGGTTTTGTAGATGATAAAGCTTTTGAAGGTGGTAAAGCTGAAAATTATGTTTTAGAAATTGGTTCTAAGCAATTTATTCCAGGTTTTGAAGATGGTATGATAGGAATGAAAATAGGTGAAGAAAAAGATATCAAAGTAACTTTCCCTAAAGAATACGGTGCAGCGCATTTAGCGGGTAAAGATGCGGTATTTAAAGTAAAACTACATGAAATTCAAGAGCTTAAAATTCCAGAGCTTGATGATGAAATGCTTAAAAAACTTTTACCAGGAGAAGAAAAAACTAGTGTTGAAGTTTTAGATGAAAAATTAAAAGAGCAAATCAAAAATGAAAAACTTTTTAAACTTGTAAATGACGAATTAAAAGGTAAATTTGCAGATGCTTTGATTGAAAAATATAATTTTGATTTACCTAAAGGGATAGTAGAACAAGAAACTGATATGCAAATGCGTGCAGCTTTTAATACTTTTAGTGAAAAAGAAATTGAAGAGCTTAAAGCAAGTAAAGAAAAATATCAAGAAAAACGTGATTCTTTTAAAGAAGAAGCGCAAAAAAGTGTAAAACTTACTTTTATTATTGATGAGCTTGCAAAATTGCGTAAGATTGAAGTAAATGATCAAGAATTGATCCAAGCGATTTATTTTGAAGCATATCGCTATGGTATGAATCCAAAAGAGCATTTAGAAAACTATAAAAAACAAGGAGCTTTACCTGCTGTGAAAATGGCTTTAATTGAAGAAAAACTTTTTAATGATATTTTTATGCCAAAAACAGAAAAATCGGAAAAAGCGAGCAAAAAAGAGAAAGAAGATAAATAATGTTTATTCCTTATGTTATTGAAAAATCCAGTCGTGGTGAAAGAAGTTATGACATTTATTCACGCCTTTTAAAAGATAGAATTATTATGCTAAGTGGCGAAATTCATGATGAACTTGCTGCTTCTATCGTAGCACAACTTCTTTTTTTAGAAGCTGAAGATCCTACAAAAGATATTTATCTTTATATTAATTCTCCAGGCGGTGTCATTACAAGTGGTTTTAGTATTTATGATACTATGAACTATATCAAACCTGATGTTTGTACGATTTGCATAGGACAAGCTGCTTCTATGGGAGCATTTTTGCTTAGTTGTGGCGCAGAAGGAAAACGTTTTGCTTTGCCTAATTCACGCATTATGATTCATCAACCTTTAGGTGGAGCTAGAGGTCAAGCCACAGATATTGAAATTCAAGCTAAAGAAATTTTAAGACTTAAAACTATACTTAATGATATTTTGGCAAAAAATACTAAGCAAAAAGTTACAAAAATAGCAAAAGATACAGAAAGAGATTTTTTCATGTCAGCACAAGAAGCTAAAGAATATGGACTGATTGATAAGGTTTTGGAAAAAAGTTTTAAATGATTTCTTTGGAGATCATTTAAAACAAAGGTTTTTTAATGGTTAGAAAAATTATCACTTATCCTAATCCTAGACTTTTTTTAAACTCTGAAATTGTAAATAAATTTGATACAGAACTTCACACCTTGCTTGATGATATGTATGAAACTATGATAGCAAGTAATGGAGTAGGTTTAGCAGCTATTCAAGTGGATATTCCTTTGCGTGCTTTACTTGTGAATATTTTTGATGAAAATGATGAACAAAAAAAAGAAGATTTGCTAGAGATTATTAATCCTGAAATTATTCCTTTAGATGAAGAAATGATCACTTGCACAGAAGGGTGTTTGAGTGTGCCAGATTTTTTCGAAGAAGTAAAACGCTATAATCATATCTTACTTAAATATCAAGATCGCTTTGGAGAATTTAAAGAGCTTGAAGCAAAAGGTTTTTTAGCTGTGGCCATTCAACACGAAAATGATCATTTAAATGGACATTTATTTATAGAAAAAATTTCTTTTGCTAAGCGTCAAAAATTCGATAAAGAATTTAAGAAAAAGAAGAAAAATCATAAAAAAGAGAAATGAAAAAACTAAAGTGCATAAGCTTTCATGAAGGCTTAGACATTATAGAGGTAGAATCCACTTTTACAAGAGGTTTGCCAAATTTAAGCATAGTAGGACTTGCAAGTGCAGCGATTAAGGAAAGTATCGAACGCATCAAAGCCACGCTTTTAAGTTGTGATTTTGCTTTTCCTGCTAAAAAAATTACTATCAATCTTAGTCCTTCAGGCATCCCAAAAAAGGGATCGCATTTTGATTTGGCTATTGCTTTATTAATCCTTTTGCAAAATGAAGAATTAGATGACTTTTTTGTAGTAGGAGAATTAGGACTTGATGGAAGTATTAAAAGCACAAATGAGCTTTTTTCTTTACTTTTGTTTCTCTCTGCTAAAATTAAAAAAGCTAAAATCGTTGTTCCAAAAAGCATAGCGCAAAAAGCTTCCATGATACCAAATTTGGAGGTTTATGGACTTGAAAATTTAAATGAAGCAATAGAGTTTTTTAAAGAAAAAAATTATGAAAATTTTCACTTCTCGCACAATCATCCTTTATTTACAAACCCTTTGCAAATAGAAAATGAAATTTTTTTACAAAATATGGATTTTAAACTTGATTTTAAAGACATCAAAGGGCAGGAAAAGGCTAAAAGAGCTTGTATGATAGCTGCTTTAGGTATGCATAATATCTTATTTGAAGGAAGTCCAGGAAGTGGTAAAAGTATGTGTGCTAAACGCCTTGTTTATATCATGCCTCCTCAAAGTTTAAGTGAAATTTTAATGCAAAATGCTTATATGTCTTTAGATTCAAAAGATTGTGAATTTACTAAAATTCGTGCTTTTCGTCATCCTCATCATACTTCTACAAGAGCAAGTATTTTTGGCGGAGGAACAAAAAATGCTAGAATTGGAGAAGTCGCACTTGCAAATGGTGGAGTATTGTTTTTTGACGAATTTCCACATTTTAACAAGCAAATCATAGAGAGTTTAAGAGAGCCTTTAGAGGATCATAAAATTCATATTTCAAGAGTAAATTCCAAAATCACTTATGAAACAAAATTTAGCTTTATAGCTGCTCAAAATCCTTGTCCTTGCGGAAATTTATTTTCTAAAAATCTTTCTTGTGTTTGTAGTGAAAATGAGATTAAAAAATACAAAAATCACATTTCAGCTCCTATTATGGATAGGATTGATCTTTATGTAGCTATGGATGAGATTAGTAAGGATGATAAAACAAGTATAAGTTCTAAAGAAATGAGTGAAAAAATTTTGCAAGCTTTTATTTTTGGTAAAAAACGAGGGCAAAAAGAATTTAATGGGAAATTAAAAGATGAAGATTTAAGTCGTTTTTGTGTATTGGAAAAAGATGCTAAAGATACGCTAGATTTAGCAATTTCACGTTATAATCTTTCTTTGCGATCGCTCAATAAAATTTTAAAAGTTTCAAGAAGTATAGCGGATTTAGAACAAAGTTTTAATATTAACAAAACCCATGTTTTAGAAGCTTTAAGCTTTAGAGCAAGGAGTTAAAATGGAAAATAAAAGTATAGCTATCTTTATAGATGCAGAAAATATCCCTGCAAAATATGCTAAAAGTATTTTTGATATCGCTTCAGATTACGGAGAGGTTATCATTAAACGCATTTATGGAGACTGGACTCAAAAAAATATACAAGGTTGGAGAGAGCAAATTGCTGAATATTCTTTAATCGCTATGCAACAATTTAATTTTGCAGCCAATAAAAACTCAAGCGATATGTATTTAATCACTGAAATCATGTCTATATTTTATGAAAAAAACATAGATATTTTTGTTATTGTTTCAAGCGATAGTGATTATACTTCACTTATTCAAAAATTAAGAGAAAATAAAAAACAAGTTATAGGAATGGGGCTTGAAAAGTCTATAAAATCCTATGTAAATGCTTTTAGTGAATTTTTTTATTTAGATAAAGATAAAGAAGATATTTTAAGCAAGGATTATTTAAGAGCTTTAATCAATATCACCGAACAGCTCATCGATGAAAAGGGGCGTGCCGAATACGCACTAATACGCACTAATATGAACCGCAAATACTCGGATTTTCATCCGCAAAATTATGGTTTTAAGAATTTTCGTGCTTTGATCCAGAAATTTTTACCTAAAATGAAAAAATTTGAAGAAGAAAGAGAAAAAAATATATATTTTTTGGTGAAAAAAGATTATGAAAGCTATTATTGATAATATAAACATTTTAGAACAAAATACTATAAATAAAGGCTTAGATGAGCTTATTTTAATGGAAAATGCGGGATTAAATTTAGCCAAACTAATTAAAAAAGAAGCTAAAAAAATCTGCATTCAACGCAAGATTAAAAAAGTAAAAATACTTTTTTTATTAGGCGGGGGTAACAACGCTTCAGATGGCTTGGTGGCTTTAAGAAATTTAAAACACGCTAAAGCTTATAAAATAGGATTTAAAGAAAATACGCTTTTTAAAAAACAAGAGCAAATTTTACAAAATTATGCTTTTAAATTTTGTAAAAAAGAACCCAATTTTAAAAAATTTCATATTATTATTGATTGTATTTTAGGTACAGGCTCAAATCGTTGTTTAGATGAAAAAACAAGTTTAATAATTCAAAAAGTTAATCAAAGCAAGGCTTTAAAAATAGCTTGTGATATGCCTACAAATTTGGGATTTTATCCTTGTTTTAAAGCTGATATTACACTTTGCATGGGAGCTTTAAAGGAAATTTTACTTGAAGATTTTGCTAAGGAATTTGTAGGAAGGATTAAAATAGCCAATTTAGGCATTAGCTCTAAGAAATTTTACCCTAATTCTCAAGCTTTTTTGCTTGAAAAAAAAGATTTAAAAACTATAGATAGAAAAATCAACACTAATAAAGGAAATTTTGGCCATATTTATATAGTTGCCAATGCAAGCGCTGGAACTTTAGCAGGACTTGGAGCCTTAAATTTTGGAGCAGGTCTTGTTTCTTTAGTAGCACAAAAAAGTTTCTCACCTCTTTTGATGTTAAAAGAAAAAATTGAAAATAATGCAAGTGCTATTGCTTTAGGTATGGGGCTTGAAAATTTGGATTTTCTAAAAGATGAAATTTTGCAAAACACTCCTTTGATCTTGGATGCAAACTGCTTTTTAAGTGAAGCTTTGCTTTGGTATTTAAACAGAAAAGATGTTGTTATAACCCCTCATCCAAAAGAATTTATAAAACTTTATAAAATGTGCTTTGATGAGGATTTAGATATAGAAGCATTGCAAAAAAATCGCTTTTTCTATGCTAGAAAATTTTCGCAAAATTATGATTGTGTTCTTGTTTTAAAAGGAGCAAATCCTATTATTGCGCAAAAAGAAAAATTATTTGTTGTAAATTTGGGAAATCAAGCCTTAGCTAAAGGTGGGAGTGGAGATGTTTTAAGTGGAATGATTGCTGCACATTTAGGTTTTGGTTTTAGTGCTTTAGAAGCAGCAAAAAATGCTACTTTAGCTCATGGGCTTGTTGCAAAAAAATATAAATTTAATAAAAATAGCTTTGACGCTTTAAAACTTATCAAAGGATTAAAATGCTTGTAAAATTAGCTGTACTTTTTAGCGGAAATGGAAGTAATTTAGAAAATATTTTAGAAAAACTTCATAAAAAAACCATAGGGGAAAATACCTATGAAGTAGTACTTTGCCTTTGCAATAAAAAAGATGCTTTTGGTATACAAAGGGCAAAAAAATTTGGTCTTGATACTGTCATTGTTGATCATAAGGCTTATAATACTCGTGAAGAATTTGATACGATTTTAGTACAAAAAATCAAAGAAAGTGGAGCAAATCTTACTGTATTAGCAGGTTTTATGAGAATTTTAAGTCCTGTTTTTACAAAAAATATTAAAGCGATCAACCTTCATCCTTCTTTATTACCCCTTTTTAAAGGAGCACATGCAATTAAAGAAAGCTATGAAAGTGATATGAAAGTGGCTGGCGTGAGTGTGCATTGGGTCAATGAAGAACTTGATGGTGGGATGATTATAGCTCAAAAAGCTTTTGAAAAAAGAAATTTGAGTTTTGAAGAATTTGAAGAAAAAATTCATAGCCTAGAACATGAAATTTTACCCTTAAGTGTGATTGAAATTTTTTCTTAAAGAATTAAAGGCATTTGCTTTAAAACTATAAAATATCGCTTTAAAAAAATTTTAAAATTTTCAAGGAAATTTATGTTTGAATGGATATTTAGTATTGATGCTTGGATTACTTTAGCTACTTTAAGTGCTCTTGAAATTGTACTAGGGATAGATAATATCATTTTTTTAGCTATTTTAGTAAGTAAACTACCCCCTGAACATCGCGATAAAGGACGTATCTTAGGTTTAGCTTTTGCAATGATTACAAGAATTTTACTTCTTTTGTCTCTTTTTTGGGTGATGAAACTTGTAACACCTTTGTTTAGTGTATTGGGCAATGAAATTTCAGGTAGAGATCTAGTTCTTTTACTAGGTGGGCTTTTCTTGATTGTAAAGTCTATTAAAGAAATTAAAGAGCAAATTTCTCATCAAGAAGAAAGCCAAAGTCATTTTAAAGCAAGCAATAAACTTTGGATAGTTGTAGCTGAAATTGCTGTGATTGATATAGTATTTTCACTTGATAGTGTTATTACCGCAGTAGGAATTGCTCAAGATGTAACCATCATGATTATCGCTGTTATTATCGCAGTAGCTGTGATGCTTTTTGCTTCTAAACCTATAGCAGATTTTGTTGAAAAATATCCAAGCATTAAAATTTTAGCCTTAGCCTTTTTGGTGCTAATAGGCGTAGTTTTAGTTGCTGAAAGTTTTGATATTCATATTGATAAGGCATATATTTATACTGCTATGGCTTTTGCTTTAGTGGTGCAAATTTTAAATATTTTAGATCAAAGAAAGGAAAAAAATGGCTAAAGACGCTAATGGAACAGAACTTAACGCAGGTGATAGCGTGAGTGTAATAAAAGATCTTAAGGTTAAAGGTGCAAGTACAACTTTAAAACGTGGAACTACTATAAAAAATATTAAGCTCACTTCTAAAGAAGGTGAAATTGAGGCTAGAGTAGATAAATTTGGCGTTATTGTTTTAAAGACTGAATTTTTAAAGAAAATCTAGGCAAAGAATGTGCGAATCTTACTTGTTTTAAGAGGGAATTATTACGCAGGACAAGAAGAATTTATCAAAAATAATAAACTTCAAAATTATACACTTGATTTAAATGCTTTGCGTCTTTTATCAGGAAGCGTTAAAAATATAGTCAGTGAATATAAAATTTTAAATGTTAAAAATGATGAAGATTTGAGTAAAATTTTACTCAAACTTCTAGAAATGCGTATGCAAAAAGGTGAGTTTTGCATCATAAACGCTTACAATGAAACATTAAAAATTTACAAAGACTTAGCTAAACAATATCGCTATAAAATGTATGTTATTGTTTTTGATAGCTCTTTAAAACAATGTCAAGAAAAAAATCTTTTAGAAGCTAAAAAAAATGGATATATCATCCCTTATGCTCTTTTGGAAAAAACTCAAGATTTACTCAAAAAAAATCCAAAAAAATATCCAATTTTAGACTCAAATGACTGGAAAAAATGTCTTTACCAAATGCCAAATTTAAGTAAATATAAAAAAATTCATCATATAGGAGATTTACAAGGTTGTTATAGTGTTTTAAAAGAATACATTAAAACAATCAAAGAAGATGAATTTTATATATTTTTGGGAGATTATATCAACAGAGGTATAGAAAATGGCAAAGTAATAAAATTTCTTTTAAAAATTTGCGAAAAAGAAAATGTATGCTTATTAGAAGGAAATCACGAAAGACATCTTATAAAATGGGCTAATGGAGAATTGTCAAATTCCAAAGAATTTAATGAAAATACTTTAAAGGATTTTAGAAAAGAAAAACTTACTCTAAGAGATGCTAGAAAACTCTATCCTCATCTAAAAGAATGTTTATACTACAAATTCCAAAATAAATTCATATTTTGTTCACATGGAGGAGTAAATTTTATACCCTCCAAACCTGAAAAAATAAGCTTTATACCAAGCCATGATTTTATTTATGGTGTAGGTGGATATGAAGACAGTCAAAAAGTGGCAAATCAATTTTGTAATTTCACCTCGGACAATCTTTATCAAATCTTTGGACACAGAAATAAAGAAAAACTTCCTATGAAAATAGCCAAAAGGGTATTTTTATGCGAGGGTAAAATAGATGATGGTGGATATTTACGCGTAGTTACACTAGATAAAAAAGGTTTTGAGTGTATAGAAATTAAAAACCAAATTTACAAAAAGAAATAAGCCTAAAGAGACTTATTCTTCATCTTTATTGGTTTTTTTAACCACCTTAACACGCTCTATAGAATTCCCATTCATTTTTTTAACTTCATAGTAACAAAGTTCATCTTCAATGCGATCTCCTACCATAGGTAAGCGTCCTAAAAGATTAAATACATATCCACCTATAGTAACTTGTTCTAAATCCTCATCATAGTTTATTACAAGCATTTCTTCAACAGTTTCTATATCGCATCGTCCTTGAAATTCATAGATATTTTCAGCAAGTTTTTTATAGCTGTCTTCTTCATGCTCGCTTTTAATTTCACCAATAATTTCTTCCATGATATCTTCCATGGTTAAAATTCCAGCAGTTCCACCATACTCATCAACTACTAATGCAGTATGAGAGCGTTCTTTATTCATCATTACAAGTACTTTTGAAATGCTGATATTTTCAGGAACCAAAATCAAAGGTTTAACAAAAGTATCTAAATTTTGACTTTTATGGTTTAATTCATTTTGTATTATATCTCGTATGTGTATCATCCCTAAAATAGTATCTTTAGAACCGTCAATATAAGGAAAGCGAGTATGTTTATATTCACAAATGATTTGCATATTTTCTTTGTAACTTTTTTGTTTATTTAGACAAATCATATCTTTTCTAGGAGTCATAATCTCTTTAGCAACAGTATCTGAAAAATCAACAGCATTGCGTATGATCTCTGTTTCAAATTCATCTAAAACTCCACCTTTTTGACTCTCACTTGCTATGATTTTAATTTCTTCTTCGCTATGAGTTAGCTCGCTTTCTTTAGCAGGTTTTATTCCAAAAAGTTTCAAACTTATAGCTGCTAAAAAATCGAAAATTTTAATACAAGGCAAAAAGAGTATCCAAAACCAATGAAGCGGTCTAGCTATAAATAAAACCGCTTTATCCGCAACTGCAATAGCTATACTTTTTGGCACAAGTTCTCCTAAAACCACATGTAAAAGAGTAATAATGCTAAAAGCAATAATAAAAGCTATAGTATGGATAACAACAGTGTTAAAACCAAGATTAATAAGCGGAATTTCTAGCATTTTTGCAATAGCAGGCTCACCTATCCAACCAAGAGCTAGAGAACTTAAAGTGATTCCTAATTGACAAGCACTAAGATAAGTATCAAGTCTTGAAGTAACCTCCAAAGCTTTCTTGGCACCAGCTTTTTTTTCTTTTACCATCTCTTCAAGCTTGGAACGACGTACTTTAACAATACTAAATTCAGACAAAACAAAAAAACCATTTAAAAACACTAGAGCAAGTGCAACAACAACCATAAGTATAGAATATCCTGCATCAAAAGATGCTGTAGAAGTTTGGTTTAAATCCAAAACCTGACTGGGGTCCAATGAAGCTCCTTAAGAAATAAAATATTATTAAACCTTATTATACACAATTAAAAGTAAATTTAATATTTGAATTTTTTCTTGTATTTTATAAGAAAAAACTAAGACTTATAAGAAATATTTTTCTCAAATTCTTTTAAACGCTTATATATACTTCTAAGTTGAGTGATAGTTGTCCAGTTTGTGATAAAAACACTAAAAGAGCTTCGTACTTGATCAAAAGCATTGTTAATCTGCATTACAATACCAAGTCCTATAGCTCCAGCAAAAAGCCCTGGTGCCATGATTAAAAATGGCACTATAACTATCATTTGCTCAAATAAAATGAGCCAAATATTAAAATATCCATAATGTAAAAAAAGTCTTTTATAGTTAAATTTAAGCCCTGTAAAAAGCTCTATCATAGTCTCATTTTTAGCGTATTCTTTGCGATTATCCTCAGCATAAACAAGCTCTTTTCTAAAAGCTGCTTCAGCTTTTTGATTGTTATATTCAAGTCCAGGAAGTTTAATACCTACAAACCATGACACAACCAAGCCTCCTAAAGAAATCAAAAGTGCAACATAAACAAGCAAACCATCAATATTTTTTAAAAAATAAAAAGAAGAATTTTCGCTTAAATTTGCAAATAAAGCTTTACTCACAACATCACTTAAACTCCATAAAATCGGAATAAATGCTACAAGGGTCATCAAAGCTTTTATAAAACTAAGTCCTAAACTCTCTACGATTTTGGAAAAATTATAAGTATCTTCTTGAATTCTTTGCGAACTTCCTTCTATATTGTCATCTTTATTTTTCCAAAATTTTAAATAAGAAAAAGTCATAGCCTCACGCCACTTAAAAGCATAGACACTAGCAAAATAGATATTAATCGTAGCGATTAAAACATAAGGAATAGCAATAGCCAAAAAAACTAAAATCAAAGCATAAAAATCATTTGCTGAATAATTTGGCTTTTCAATCATAGCCCTAGAGTTGAAAAAATATTCTAATAAATTTTGATAATAATACAATGCGCCTTTATTGATAAAATTAGCTTTTTGGAAATTTTGCTCAGCTCTTTGATTAGCCTCTTGGATTAAAGTGGCATTATTTTCGAAATTAGTTTCTATTTTTTGCGTAGAATTAGAATCCAAAAGTTCTATTTTTGGCTTTTGTAAAACATTGTAAAAATCACTATACCATGAATTTATAGCAACATTAAGACTTGTTTGAATAAAAAGAAAAAATAAGAGTAAAAAAAGTCCTAAATAAGCCCATAAAGCCCATTTTTTACTTTTAAAAAATGAAGAAAACATGCTACCACCTTTTAAAAGAAAAATTTTAATCAACTTTATTTAATCAAGAGTTTATTAAAAATCATAAATTTATCAATATATGTGTCAAAAATAAACCTCTTTATTCTTTAAAGAAATATAAAAATATAAATATTACGTCATATTTACTTTTTAATATTAATATTTCTTATCAAAATATCTAAAAAAGGAATTAATGTCTATGAAAAAAAATAATTTTATTTTTACTATGCGTTGGCTTTGCTTTTGCTTGCTCTGAACATTCTCATACTGATTTTAAAGATCTTAATAAAACCAAGT
Source organism: Campylobacter sp. BCW_6463 (assembly GCF_001762785.1). Classification (NCBI taxonomy): domain Bacteria; kingdom Pseudomonadati; phylum Campylobacterota; class Epsilonproteobacteria; order Campylobacterales; family Campylobacteraceae; genus Campylobacter; species Campylobacter sp. BCW_6463. The sequence continues at coordinate 24,799 of NZ_MJXL01000040.1, read as the reverse complement.
ATAATTCTCAATAAAGGATAAAATATGAAAAAAATCTTCTTTATGTTTTTAACGGCTTTTTCATTGTTAGGTGCTAGCGAGCTTAATATTTACTCAGCAAGACATTATGATGCTGATTTTGAAATCATAAAAAAATTCGAAGAAAAAACAGGCATTAAGGTCAATCATACTCAAGCTAAAGCTTCAGAACTTATTAAAAGGCTTTCTCTTGAAGGAAATAACTCTCCTGCTGATATTTTCATCACAGCTGATATTTCAAATCTTACAGAAGCTAAAAATTTAGGACTTTTATCCCCTGTTTCATCAAAATATTTAGAAGAATTTATACCTGCTCATTTAAGAGATAAGGATAAAGAATGGTTTGCGATTACAAAAAGAGCAAGAATTATTGCTTACAATAAAAACGCAAATATCGACATTAGCAAAATGAAAAATTATGAAGATTTAGCAAAAGCTGAATTTAAAGGAGAAATTGTCATGAGAAGTGCTACAGCTCCTTATAGCAAAACTCTTTTAGCATCTATTATAGCTAATGATGGAAGTAAAGAGGCTAAAGCATGGGCTAAAGGTGTACTTGAGAATCTTGCGACAAACCCAAAGGGTGGGGATAGAGATCAAGCCAGACAAGTATTTGCAGGCAAAGCTAAATTTGCAGTTATGAATACTTATTATATAGGGCTTTTAAAGAATTCTAAAAATCCAAAAGATGTAGAAGTGGGGAATTCTTTGGGTATTATTTTTCCTAATCAAGACAATAGAGGAACGCATATTAACATTAGCGGTATTGCTATGACAAAATCAAGTAAAAATCAAGATGCGGCTAAAAAATTTATGGAATTTATGTTAAGTCCTGAAATTCAAAAAATTCTTACTGATAGTAATTATGAATTTCCTATAAGAAATGATGTAGAATTAAGCCAAACGGTAAAGGATTTTGGAACTTTTAAAGAAGATCAAATTCCTGTGAGTAAGATAGCAGAAAATATTAAAGAAGCTGTTAAAATTTACGATGAAGTCGGTTTTAGATAATGTATAAAACCTTAAAATACTATAAACTCGGGGCAATTTTACTTGCCCTTTTTCTTGCTTTGCCTATTTTTGGTATTTTTGCTGAACTTTTTTATATTTTATTTCAAAATTTTAACACAAGTGATTTAACCCAATTTTCATCTATTAAAGAAAATTTGAGTCATTTTTTTGATTATTTATTTTTAAAATTCATCAAAGATACTTTTATAATTAGCGTGGGAGTATTGTGTTTAAGCTTGATTTTGGGTGTGAGTTCTGCTTATTTGATCGCAAATTATGATTTTTATTTCTGTAAAATTTTAGAAAAATTACTCATTTTACCCTTGGCCATACCTGCTTATATTTTAGTCTTTGTTTATGTGGGAATTATGGATTTTCAAGGATTTTTTCATGAAAATTTTGGCTTTAGGATAGATTTTTTCAATCATTATGGTGTTATTTTTGTTTTGGCTATTTCTTTATATCCTTATATTTATTTATTTGCTAAAACAGCTTTTAAAAGTGAAGCTAAAGAGGCTTATGAAGTAGCTAAAATCATGAAATATTCTGAATTTAGAATTTTTACACGCGTGGCACTTTTGAGTGCAAGACCTGCCATTTTTTCTGGAGCTTTATTGGTTTTAATGGAAACTTTGAGTGATTATGGTGCAAGTGCTTATTTGGGAGTGGATACTTTTTCGGCTGGAATTTTTAAACTCTGGTATGATTTGAATGATTCTTATTCTTCTAGTGTTTTATCGGGTATTTTAATGCTTTTTGTATTTTTGATTATGTATGTGGATTATTATTATAAAAATAAACATCATTATAGTTTTAATCAAAATTTAGCTCTTTTTATCAAAAAAAGAAAATTAAATCCTATTAAACAAATTCTATCCTGTATTTATTGTTTTATGATTGCTTTTGTAGGTTTTATTTTACCTTTTATTTGGCTAGTTTATTGGGGACTAAAAGATCATAAGCTTTTTGAATCGCAATTTTATATTATCAGTTTTCAAACTATAATCTTAGCTTTAATCACTGCTTTAATTACCACTTTTTTAGCTTATTTTTTGATGTTTAGCTCTAGGATAGTTAAAAATCATTTTTTTAATTTATTTATTTTAAAAATAAGTTCTTTGGGTTATTCTATACCTGCTGCTGCTTTAGGGATTAGCATTATAGTGCTTTTTGTATTTTTGGATAAATTTTTTCACATGAGTTTATTGGAAAATTCTTTACTTGTTCTTGTTTTTGCTTATATAATTCGTTTTTTAGCGAGTGCAATTTATTCTTTAGAGGGAGGATATAATAAAATTCATCTAAATATTGATGAAGCAAGTTTAAATTTAAGAACGAGTTATTTTATTTTATTTTTTAAAATTCACGCACCTTTAATGAAACATTTTTTATTTTTGGCTTTTATTATTGTTTTTATTGATACGATTAAAGAACTTCCTTTAAGTAGAATTTTAGCGCCTTTTGGCTTTGAAACTTTAAGTGTTAAAGCTTTCTGGTTTGCAAGTGATGAAAGAATTTATGATGCAGCTTTGCCTTCCTTGTTTATCGTTTTTCTTTCTTTAATGGTTGTTGTTTGGATGGATAAAATCACAAGGAAAGATGATGTTAGAAATTAAAAATTTATCTAAAAATTTTGGAAAAATACAAGCTTTAGAAAATATCAATCTTCATGTCAAAGAAGGAGAATTTTTAAGCATTTTAGGAGGTAGTGGAAGCGGAAAAAGCACGCTTTTAAGGATTATTGCTAAGCTTGAACAAGCTAGTTCTTATGATTTGTTTTCTTGCAAAGGTGAAGTGGCTTTGATGTTTCAAAATTATGCTTTATTTCCTCATTTAAATGTTGAGAAAAACATACTTTTTGCACTTTACGATAAAAAAGATAAAAATCAAATTTTAAATCATTTGCTTAAAACTTTTGAAATTGAAGATTTAAGATATAAAAAAATCGATGAAATTTCAGGAGGGCAAGCGCAAAGAGTGGCTTTTGCTAGAGCTATAGCAAGAGGATGTCAGCTTTTGCTTTTAGATGAACCTTTTTCTAATTTGGATCAAAATTTAAAACAGGATTTAAGAAGAGAATTGAAAAAAATGATAGAAAATCAAGGCATTACGGCTATTATGGTAACTCATGATATTGAAGATGCTTATTGTATGTCTGATCAAATCGCTTTTTTAGAAAAAGGAAAAATTTTAGCTCATGCAAATCCTAAAGAGCTTTATTTTAAGCCCGATTTTAAAAGTGCGCAAATTTTACCTGATTTAAATATCATAGAAGAAAAACTTGATTTAGAAGATGAATTTTTTGCTTGGATAGCTTCAAAAAATTATATTTTTGGTTATGCAGAACTTAAAATAGGAAATCGCTTTGAGGCTAAAATTTTACAAAAAGAATTTTTAGGGGCTTTTTATAGACTTAAGTTAAGATATAAAAATATAGAATTTTTTATGTTATTAAGCTCAAATTATAACTTAGAAGAAAAAATAAATTTTGATATTATCAATTTTTAGTTAAAATTCCTAAAAATCTTTTAAGGACAAATTTCATGAAAAATCTTTTAATCATAGGCGCAGGTGGAGTAAGTCGTGTGGCTACTGTAAAATGCGCAATGAATTCTGATACTTTTAGCAAAATCACTTTAGCTAGTAGAACAAAAAGCAAATGTGATGAAATCGCTGCTTTTATCAAAGAGCGTTTAGGGGTTCAAATCGAAACAGCGCAAATTGATGCTGATGATAGCAATGCGGTTGTAGAACTTATCAAGAAAACAGGAGCACAAATTTTACTCAATGTTGCTTTGCCTTATCAAGATTTGAGTTTAATGGATGCTTGTATAAAAGCAAGGATTGATTATGTAGATACGGCAAATTATGAACATCCTGATTTAGCTAAATTTGAATACAAAGAGCAATGGGCAAGAAATGATGAGTTTAAACAAGCAGAAATTTTAGGACTTTTAGGAAGTGGATTTGATCCTGGTGTAACTAATGTTTTTTGTGCTTATGCACAGCAAAATTTATTTGATGAAATTTCTTATATAGATATTTTAGATTGCAATGCAGGTGATCATGGCTATGCTTTTGCGACGAATTTTAACCCTGAAATCAATCTGCGTGAGGTTTCTGCTAAAGGGCGTTATTGGGAAAATGGCAAGTGGATAGAAACAGAGCCGATGGAAATAAAAATACAGTGGGATTATCCAGAAGTAGGTGTGAAAGATAGCTATTTGCTTTATCATGAAGAACTTGAAAGCTTGGTAAAAAATATCAAAGGTTTAAAAAGAATACGCTTTTTTATGACCTTTGGACAAAGTTATTTAACTCACATGAAATGTCTCGAAAATGTTGGAATGCTAGGGATTAAACCTGTGATGCACCAAGGAAAAGAAATCATTCCTATAGAATTTTTAAAAACCTTGCTTCCCGATCCTGCGAGTTTGGGGCCACGTACTAAAGGTTATACCAATATAGGTTGCGTAATTCGTGGTAAAAAAGATGGAAAAGATAAGCAAGTTTATATTTATAATGTTTGTAATCATGAAGAATGCTACAAAGAAACTGGCGCACAAGCTGTAAGCTATACTACAGGTGTTCCTGCTATGATAGGCACGAAATTAGTCGCTAAAGGAATTTGGCAAGGAAAAGGCGTATTTAATATGGAAGAATTTGACTCTAAGCCTTTTATGGAAGAGCTGAATTCTCAAGGACTTCCTTGGAAGATTATCGAAATGACTCCAAGTTTAGGAGAGTAAGTGCTTTAGCACTTACTTTTGTCCTATATAAATAAAGTGCTCCACACTGCCTTCAAAATTATACAGATTAATTAATTCATAATCTCCCCAAAATAAAGGTTTAAAAGGCTTAAAATCTTCTTTTAATTCTTCTATGTCTTTAGTAAAGCGTATATATGAAGAACCGCTCAATCTACCACTTGGACATCCTTTTACTTCACGTAATCCATTATCCATAAGTTCTCCTCTTTCATACATACTATAGCCTTTATCACTCATCATAGTTGCAAATATAATAGCTCCTTCATTGCATAATTCATAAAATTCTTGCACAGCTTCTTTAAAAGCTTGCTTTGTAAGATAATATAAGCTTTGATTTGCAAATATAAAATCCATTTTTGTATTGAAGAGTTTTTTAAAGCTAGAATTAGGAGATATGATGTGAAAATTTTTAGAATCTAAGCAAGGATCTTTTTCCCAAAACTTTTTTAAACTAGGAACTATATCAATACCATAAGGCTCTATACCCCCCCCCGTTATATTTTTAAAATACTTAGAATGCACTCCATTTCCACAACCAAAATCAAGTAATTTTCCACTTGTTTTACTTAGTTTGTATTTTAAGATTCTCTCGTAAAATCTTATAACATGACCATCAGGATATTGAAGTCCATAACCTTCTTTGTCATATTTTTGAGTATATGCAGATAAGGAATTATCCATTTTTTGCTCCTTTTCGTATAGAATTTTGACATTAAGCCAAAATTCATTCTAACACAAAAAGGATTAAAATTATTTTACAGGGTGAAGTTCATTTGCATAAAAACTAACTGATCCCATACCTTCTTTTAAAGCCCATTCATAAGCTTTTGCAACAAATTCCCAATTGATATGAGCATAGAATTTCTCTAAATAAGCAGGGCGTGCATTACGATGATCTACATAATAAGCATGTTCCCAAACATCTACAACAAGTAAAGGAACTTTATCTTCAGTAATCGGTGTAGCTGCGTTTGAAGTGCCTACAAATTCTAGTTTTTGATTTTTAGTATTATAAACTAACCAAAACCATCCTGAACCAAAAACTCCTGTAGCACCTTTGATGAATTCAGCTTTGAAATTTTCTAAAGATCCAAATTCTTTTTCTAGTGCCGCTTGTAAATTAGCATCTATACTTTGACATGAACCGCCACAACCACAGCCTGTACTTGGCTTAATGCAATCAAAATAAAAATCATGATTATAAACTTGAGCTGCGTTATTAAATACGCCCCCATTTGAAGTTTTGATAATACTTACAAGATCTTTACCTGCAAATTCAGTATCTTTAATAAGATTATTTAGATTTGTAACATAAGTATTGTGATGTTTTCCATGATGATAGCTAAAAGTTTCAGCACTCAAAAAATCACCAAAAGCATTGGTATCATAAGGTAATTTTCTTAATTCAAACATAATTTCTCCTTTATTTTTAGTTTGATATTGAAAATATTACCATAATAATATTAAAAAGAGTAAAAATATCTTAAAAGCTTAGTGGGTAAAATTTCTATTTATTTAATCTAAATAAAATAAGATATATTTATAATATATTTTAATAATAATTTAAATGTATATAAAAAATTATATTTTTTTGAAATATTTTTACAAAAAATATCTATTTGTTGGTTTTTAATAATTACAATTAATTTGCAACTAAAAATTATTCATAAGGAGGAAAATATGAAAAAAGTTGTACTAATCTCAGCATTACTAGGTGCTCTCGTAGCTAATGTTTTTGCAGCTAATACTCCAAGCGATGTGAATCAAACACATACAAAAGCTCATCATTCAAAAGCTAAAGCTGATAAAAAACATGAAGCTAAAACTCACAAAAAAACAAAAGAGCAAACACCAGCTCAATAATGCCCAGCCTTGATATAAGTCTATAATAGACTTATATCAAAAGCTATCCGTATTCTACAAAATAAATTATTAATATTTATTAAATTTTAATAGAAAAATGAAAAAATAGTTATTTTAAAAGAAAAATTAAAAAGTGGTGACCCATACGAGACTCGAACTCGTGTTACCGCCGTGAAAGGGCGATGTCCTAACCGCTAGACGAATGGGCCACTTTTAAGGAGTAAAAAATAAAAATGAAATTGAATTATATATATTTATTTCTTAAAATTTAATTAAATATATCAAAATTATGTGATTTTTATCTTTGTTTGATTATAATTTCATCTTCAATTTTTTATAAAATTTTAGGATTTATTATGGATTTTTATAGTCTTATTTTTTTATCCTGTGCTTTAGGAATGGATGCTTTTGCTGTATCACTATGCAAAGGTTTTAGTGTTAAAAAACTACATTTAAAACATTATCTTATTGTTGGAATTTATTTTGGTGGATTTCAAGCCTTGATGCCAACTATTGGTTATTTTATAGGTATAACTTTTGCATCTTTTATTGCGAGTATTGATCATTGGATAGCTTTTATTTTACTTTCTTTAATAGGATTAAAAATGATCAAAGAGTCATTGGAAAATGAAAATTGCGATAGTAATGCCAACCAATTTGGCTTTAAAACCATGCTAGCTTTAGCAATTGCTACGAGTATCGATGCACTAGCAGTTGGTGTGAGTTTTGCATTTTTAAATGTAAATTTATTATTAGCCATATTTTTAATAGGTATTATTACCTTCATTTTATGTATCATTGCTCTAAAAATAGGAAATAAATTTGGAATTTATCTTAAAAATAAAGCTGAACTTTTAGGCGGATTGGTTTTAATTATATTAGGAGTAAAAATTCTAGTAGAACATTTATTTTTCGATTGAAAATTTCATTCTTAAAGTAGCTAAAGCTTTATCAAATTCCAAGGCTTTACTTTGAAATTTTTTATTAAAAGTTCTTTGTCTTTTGGCAAGTTGCGTAGTATGTATCGTGATTAAATTTTCAAGCTCTTTAAAGGAAATTTCTCCATCTAAATATTCTTTACACTCTTTCAAACCTATAGAATTTAATGCTTTAAGCTTATGATCAAATTTAGAAAAAAGAATTTTTGCTTCATCTAAAAGTCCATTATCAAGCATTTCTTTTGTTCTAGTTTGAATACGTTTTTTTAAAATTTCTTTATCCCACTCAAGCTCATAAATTTCTATATCTTTAAGCACCCCAGTTTTTTGTGTTCTTTTTAAAAATTCACTAGGAATTTCTCTTGTTTGCTCATAAATACCCAGCCATTTTTTTAATCTATAAGTATCATTTTTTTCTATTTTATAGTTTGGATCAATATTTAATAAAAGAGCATAAATTTCATCGTTATTTAAAGAACTCTTTGACTCTAAGGTTTTTTCACTTAAACCATCTATCATAGTTTTTAAATAAAATCCAGTTCCACCTACTATAATTAGAGGTAAATTTCTAGCTAAAGCAAATTCTTTTGCTTTTTGATATTCTCTTATGAATAACTCAACATTAAAATGTTCATTCACGCTCAATAAATTTACCCCAAAGTATTTTATACTCGCAAGATCATCTTGTGAAGGCTTGGCACTTGCTATATTAATCTCTTTATAAACACAAAGACTATCAAGACTTAAAACAACAGCATTAAATTCTCTTGCTAAAGTATTGGCTATGTATGTTTTTCCACTCGCGGTTGTTCCTATTAATGCTATTTCAAAAAACATTTTAATATTTATCCTAAAATTTATAAAAATTTTAGTAAAATCATAGCAAAAAATATTTTAAAGTAGAAAAATGAACACATTCTGGATAAAATTTAAAGATATTTTAGAACTTGTAGTATTTAAGCATTCTATTTTTGCTTTGCCTTTTTTATTTTCCTCTATGATTGTAGCATCAAAACTTGCAAATGACACTGCTTGGTTTGGTTTTAAGGCGTTGATTTTAGGCATTATTTGTGCAGTAAGTGCAAGAAATTTTGCCATGGCTACAAATCGTTTAATGGATGAAGATATAGATAAGGATAATCCTCGTTGTGCAAATCGCCCTAATGTCAGTGGAAAAATAGGTAGAAAAAGTGTATGGATTTTTATTATTATTAATGCACTTATTTTTATATCATGTTCTTATTTTATTAATACCTTGGCTTTTTATTTGTCTTTTCCTGTGCTTTTGGTATTGGCTATTTATTCAGCTTTTAAGCGCTTTAGTTCTTTAGCACATTTAGTTTTAGGATTTTGTTTAGGACTTGCGCCTATTGCAGGAAGTGTTATAATTATGGGTGAAATTCACATTTATAGCGTTATTTTATGTTTAGGTGTAACTTTTTGGACAGCTGGGTTTGATCTGCTTTATTCTTTACAAGATATGGAGTATGATAAAAAAATAGGACTTCACTCTATTCCTGCTAAATTTGGTTCAAAGGCTACTTTATTTATATCATCTTTTTGCCATATTTTAGCGGTATTATTTTGGCTTCTTTTTGTGTGGGAAGTTTGGGGTGTAGCACTTGGAAAAATAGCACTTATTGGGGTAATTATAAGCGGTATTATTTTAGCCTTGGAACATAAAATTGTTCATAAGAATTTTGCTCATATTGATAGAGCATTTTTTACTCTAAATGGTTATTTAAGTATTATCTTTTTTATTTTTATTTGGATTGATTTATTATGGAATTAGCACTTTTTAAAGCAGGATTTGAAGCTCATTTAGAATGTTGTGAAATAGAAAATAACCGTTTTCTTGGAGAATACCTAAAACTTGGAGCAATTTCTCAAATTTTAAAATGGAAAAAACTTGCTTTACGCATTGATTTTGACGAGGGTGAAAAAATTATTTTTGATCTTCTTTTAAGTCTAAAAGAAGATATTTTAAGACTTGAAAATTCTTTAGATAAAAATAAAGAACTTATACCACTTAAGCAAAAAGGGGTAATAGAATCTTTAAATTTTGAGTATCTAAATTTTTTGGATACTATTTTAGAAGAAGATAAAGAATATTATTTAAGATTTGATTTAAATAATCAAAAAATAGCTATTTTTATCAAAGCTCAAAGTCAAACATTGGCAAAAATTATCAAAATTAAGCCTGAAGACAAAATGGCTTTTGATGCTTTTGTTGTTGAAATCCAAAGAAATATGATAAGAAATAAGAAAGGCCAAGAATGAGTGATGATGTACTTTATTTAGTTTTTATAATTGTGCTTTTAATTGCAATGCTAGCCTACATGAATATCAAAGAAAGAGAAAATAATGCAAAAATAGCAAAACTTCAAAATGTGATAGAAGATATTACCAAAGAACTTCATTATTTTCGTAAAGAATTAGGAGTTAAAGATGATAGCGAAGAGGATGAAGACTATAAAACCTCTCTTTTAAAAGAAGAAATTATGATTGAACTTGATAAACAAATCAGTTCAAAAATCACTCCTGTTTTAAGAACACTAAAAACTATGGAACATATCATAGAAGATTTTCAAAATGAACAACAAAATCGTCTTTTAAATTTGGAACAAAAAGCACAAAGCATGGCTAAACTTACACCAAATTACGATACAGAAGAACAAAAAATAGAAAATCTTTTCAAAGAAGGAAAAAGCATAGAACAAATCGCTAAAGATTTACGCATTGGCACTGGAAATGTAGAACTTGTCTTAAAATTTAAGAAATTAATAAAATAGAATGGAAAATAAATGCTTATAGATCAATTCGGTAGAAAGATAAATTATCTTAGAATTTCAGTTACACAAAGATGTAACTTTCGCTGCCTTTATTGTATGCCAAAAATTCCTTTCGATTATCAGCCAAAAGAAAATTTATTAAGCTTCGAAGAACTTTTTTTATTTGTTAAAGCAGCTATAGACGAAGGAATTGAAAAAATCCGTATAACAGGTGGAGAACCTTTATTAAGAAAAGATTTAAGTATTTTTATAAAAATGATTAGCGATTATAAAAGCGATATTGACCTTGCTATAACTACAAATGGATTTTTACTAAAAGACTTTGCTAAAGACCTAAAAAATGCTGGACTTAAACGACTTAATATTTCACTTGATACCCTAGATCACAAAAAAGCAAAAACTCTTGCGCAAAAAGATGTATTAGATAGTGTTTTATCTGGAATTGATGAAGCTTTAAATCTAGATTTGAAAGTAAAACTTAATACTGTAGCTCTTAAAAATTTAAACGATGATGAACTGATATCTCTTTTGGAATTTGCAAAATCAAAAAAAGCTCAAATTCGCTTTATAGAATTTATGGAAAATACTCATGCTTATGGTAAATTACAAGGATTAAAAAGAGATGAAATTATACAAATTTTGAGTCAAAAATATCAAATTCAACTTATAAAAAAAGATGAAAAAGCACCTGTGAGTATTTACAAGGCAGATGATTATGAATTTGGAATTATAGATCCTCATAGCCATGAATTTTGCGATTCTTGCAATCGCATACGCTTAAGTGCTGAAGGCTTGTTAATACCTTGCCTTTATTTTGATGAAGCATTAAGCATAAAAGAAGCGGTTCGAAAAGGTGATATTAAAGCCGCTGTAGAAATATTACAAGAAGTATTAAGAAATAAACCAGAAAAAAATAAATGGAGTGTTGTTGATAATGAAACCTCATCTCGTGCTTTTTATCAAACTGGAGGTTAATTTTGCAACTTGTTGAAAGTTTCTTAAGCATTCAAGGAGAAGGCAAATATAATGGAAAATTAGCTATTTTTATGCGTTTTGCTGGTTGCAATTTCAACTGTTTAGGTTTTAATGTAAAAATATCAAAAAACGATAAAACTCTCATTGGATGTGACACGATAAGAGCTGTTTTCACAAAAGATTTTAAAGAAAGTTATGAAACTTTAAATGCTAATGAACTTTTAAAAAGAGTGATAAAATTAAAAAAAGACTTTGATCCTATAGTTGTTATCACAGGTGGAGAGCCATTAATCCATTATGAAAATCCTGAATTTATAGAATTTATCCAAATGTTATTAAAAAATAAATTCGAAATACACTTTGAAAGCAATGGAAGCATAGAAATTGATTTTGATAGATATCCTTTTTACAAAGAATGTATTTTTGCTTTAAGCGTTAAACTCCAAAATAGTGGGATAAAAAAAGATAAACGATTAAATTTTAAAGCTTTAAAAGCATTTAAAAATTACGCAAAAGATAGTTTTTATAAATTTGTTTTAGATGCCAATACTCTTGATAATTCATTTTTAGAAATCAATGAAATTCTAAAAGAAGCTCCAAATCAAATTTTTTGTATGCCTATGGGTGAAAATGAGCAAAACCTTAAAAAAAATGCTCAAAAAATTGCTGAATTTTGTATTAAGAATGGTTATAATTATTCTGATAGAATTCATATTCGTCTTTGGAACGATAAAGAGGGTGTATGATTATAAGAAAATTATTTGAATTTGAAAACGCACACATTGTTAGATTTTGTTCTTCTAAGCGTTGCAAAAGTAGCATTCATGGACATTCTTACAAAGTTGAAGTTTTACTTGAAAGCAAATATTTAGATAATGCTGGAATGGTCTATGATTTTGGACTTTTAAAAACCTATATACGCCAAATTATTGATAGTTTTGATCATGCTATCACTCTTTTTAAATATGATGACGCAAAATATTTAGAAGAAATGAAAAAATATTCAAGTCGTTGGATTTGCCTGCCTGTTAATGTAAGTGCTGAAAATTTTTGTCGTGTATTTTTCATACTTATAGATGCTTTATTAAAACAAACAAAAATGGTAAATGGAGAACAAGGAGTGACTTTACAAAGCATCATTGTTCATGAAACAAGAACAGGCTATGCACAAGGTTTTAGAGAAGATGCCTATAGTGAGCTAATGCCAAAAATTTCACTTCAAGACATAGAATTTTCCAATGGCATTAAAGCAGAATGGAATGATATAGATTTTTATAACAAATTAAAAAATGAAGAAATTTTTATAAATCCAAAGGAGATTTAATGCAAAAAGCTAAAATTTTAATTGCCTTAAGTTTTTTTTTATTAGTTTTATCTGCCTGTTCTAATGATGAAAAAAATATTTCCAAGACTCAAAATACAGATCAAGAAGTAGTCCAAATAGAACAAAACGATGAAAAAACAGAATTAAGTGACTCCAACCTGCCTTTACCTGTAGATGATGAAGCACAAAGTTCAAATGATGAACATGAAGTCAATCCTAGTATTATCAACTCTTTATATAAACAAAAATGCGCCACTTGTCATGGAGAAAAAGGGGAATTAAAACCTAAAAACAGCACGGCCATTAAAACCTTGAGCAATAAAATTTTTATACAAAAAATAAAAACGATAAAAGATAAAAACCATAGTTTTTTAAGTGATGAACAAATTCAAAATTTAGCTGATTTTATAAACAAAGGAAAATAATGGATCAAAGTTACGAATTCTTTTTAGCTTTACATCTTTATAGTCTTTATGCGAGCGGTTTTTTAATGCTTTTTTATCTTATACTAACACAAGGAAATTTTAAAACCGAATTCATTTTTATTCGCAGAATACGATTATTTTTACCAATTTATTATTTATTTTTAGCTTTGATTATTTTTACAGGTTGTTTGTTATCAGCAATGAAACAATTTCAAATGAATGTCAATATCTGGGTAATGATTTTTTCTTGGATCTTAATTTTTGCCTTAGCAATTTTTCACTTTGTTTGTTTTAAAAAAGCAAGAAGATTTAGAAAATATGCCACTTTTAGATGGATTAGTTGTTTGATTTTACCTTTTGAAATTTTTTTATTGTTTTTGCCTTTTTTAATAGAAAGATATCTATAAAATGCAATTTTTGTATAACAAGCAAGCTGGAGAAGAGTTTATACAACTTCAAGGTGAAAACTTTAACCATTTAAAAGTAAGAAGAGTAAAGGAAAATTCGGAGCTAAATCTTAGAAATTTACAAGATAATTTTCTTTACAACTATACAATCACAAATTTAACAAGAAATTCTTGCACTTTAAAATTTTTAAACAAAAAATCACAAAATATAAAACAAAGTGAATTAAACTTAGCCTTAGCCATTATAGATATTAAAATTTTAGAAAAAACTCTACCTTTCTTAAATGAACTTGGAGTAAAAAAGTTACATTTGGTTTTTACAAATTTTTCACAAAGAAATTTTAAAATCGATTTAGAAAGATTTGAAAAAATCATTATTTCTTCTTGTGAACAATGCGGTAGAAATACTAAAATGGATTTAATTATCCACCAAAGCACTCAAGAATTTGTTCAAAAATTTCCAAATGCAATTATGGTTGATTTTCAAGGAGAACAACAAAGTCATTTCGATGAAAAAGAATTATATTTTATAGGTCCTGAAGGTGGATTTAACAATGATGAGAGATTATTGTTTAACCGGAAAATCTCTCTTAAAAGCTCTAATATTCTAAAAAGTCAAACAGCTATTATAGCTATAGCTTCAAAAATTTTGCTTTAACTTTTCTTAAATTAATCTCTTTTTTATGTTAAATAATTTATAATCACGGCTTATTGTTTTAATTTTTAAGGAAAACTAATGAAAAAAGAAATTCACCCAGAATATATAGAATGCAAAGTAAGTTGTGCTTGTGGAAATACTTTTACAACAAAGTCAAACAAAGCAGAATTAAGAGTAGATATTTGTTCAAATTGCCATCCTTTTTTTACAGGCAGTGAAAAAATTGTAGATGCTGCAGGTCGTGTAGAGAAATTTAAGAAAAAATACGCAATGCAATAATTATGCTTTATTTTATTCCTACTCCCATAGGAAATTTAAGCGATATTTCTTTTAGAGCCTTAGAACTTTTAAAGACTTGCGATCTTGTGTTTTGCGAAGATACAAGAGTAAGTAAGTCTTTGATTTCGTTATTAAATACCAAATTTCACACTGATATACATATTTCTAAATTTATAGCCTTACACTCCCATAATGAAAAAGAAGTTTTAGCAAGTATTGATTTAAAGATATTTGAAAAAAATGTAGCTTATTTAAGCGATGCAGGAATGCCAGGGATTAGCGACCCTGGAAAGGCTTTGGTAGAATTTGCACAAGAAAATAATATCACCTATGAAATTTTACCAGGTGCAAATGCAGCCTTAGTTGCTCTTGCAAGCTCAGCATTTTGTCAAAAAGAATTTATCTTTATTGGTTTTTTAGCAAATAAAGGCAAAGAAAGACAAAAAGATATAGAAAAAATTTTAAACTTTCCTTATCCAAGTATTATTTACGAATCCCCCAAGCGTATTTTATCTTTGATAGAACAAATTATGATTCTAGACAGCCAAAGAGAAATTTTTTTGATTAAAGAAATCAGTAAAAAATTTGAAAATAAATTTAAAGGCAATGCCAAAGAGCTTTTTGAAATTTTAAAAAAGTCTAATTTAAACGGCGAATGGGTTGTAGTACTGCAATCAAAAGAACAAAATTTTTTGCAAAATACTCTTTGTGAAAAAGATATTATGGATTTAGAGCTGCCTTTAAAAGCAAAAGCAAAATTATTATCAAAGTTCAATGGAAAAAATGCAAAAGAAATTTATCAAAAACTGCTTTTAAGTCAAGATTAGGTAAAATTTTAATATGATAGTTTATGGGAAGCAAATATTTTTTTATATTTTAGAATATCATAAAGACTATATCAATGAGCTTTATTTAGCAAAAGAATGTGATAAAACTACTTTTTCCAAAATCGCAAAATCAGGTTTTAAAATCAAAAAACTTGATTTTAAAACTGCTCAAGCTTATGCGAAAGGTGGAAATCATCAAGGTTTTTTGCTAGATATTAAAGAAAGTTCTTTTGCGAATTTAAATGAGATTAAAAAAAATGATTTTATTGTTATGCTTTATGGAATTAGCGATGTAGGAAATATAGGGGCTATCACGCGTACAGCTTATGCTTTAGGGGTTGGGGCTTTAATTTTTATTGGTGAAAAATTAGCCATGGAAGGAGTAATTCGCACAAGCAGCGGAGCGGCTCTTGATTTACCTATTGTGATAAGCAACGATGCTTTAAGTGTAATAAATGAACTAAAACAAGTGGGTTTTTATTTTTATGCGAGCGATGGCTCGGGAAAAGAAATTCACAGTGTAAAAATAAGCAATGGTAAAAAAGTTTTAGTTTTGGGTAGTGAGGGTTTTGGTTTAAGCTCTAAAATTGTAAAAAAATGCGATGAATGTGTGGGCATTGCGATGAAAAATAATTTTGATAGTCTTAATGTCAGCGCTGCTTTTGCAATACTTTGTGATAGGATGTTAAATGCTTAATTGGAAAAAAATACAAGAATTAAATTTAAAAGAAGTTGCAGCAAAAACGCAAATTGAACTTGATTTTCTTGAAGCTTTAGCAGAAAAGAATTTTGCTGTTTTAAGTCGTTTTAATGTTAAAGGTTTTGTTAAAATTTTAAGCAGAGAATACGAACTCGACTTTAGTGATTTTAATGAAGAGTATGAAGCTTATCTTAACGAAAACAATCCTACTCCACAAACAAAATCAAAAATGATAACCCCAAAACTAGATGCTTATAGTCAAAAATCCTCTAATGCTTGGCCTTTTTTGATTGTTCTTATTGTTTTAGTGATTATAGGAAGTGGAATTTATTATTTTGATACACTTAAAACTTTTTTCAAAGATGAACAAAATAATACTAGCACAACAGTTATAGATATCATAGGACAAGCACAAGAAAATTTAAAATCTTTAGGTGGAAATAATGTTGTTGTTATAGACAACAATAAAGCACAAGAAACAAATCAAACAGAGAGCGTTTTACCAAGCCAAAACATCTCGTTACAAGAAAATGATAAAAACATAAGCATAGAAAATAATATCAGTGAAAATAACACAACCTTACTCGATGAAGAAAAAAATACCCAAATCCAAGAAGACATAAATACACCAAAAACTAATTCTTTAAAAGAAGCACATTTTAAAACCTCTACCAAGATTTGGATAGGTTTGATAGATTTAAAAAGCCTTAAAAAAACAAGCTTTGTTAAAGAAAAAGATTTTAATATTTCTTTAGATAAAGATCAGTTAATTTTAACAGGAGCTGCAGCTTTAACAATATTTGATCAAGAAAATAAAGAACAAAAATTTCCTGCAGGAATTTCAAAACGTTTCTTGATTAAAGACGGAAAAATTACAAGTATTTCAGCTGCTGAATTTGCAAAATTAAATAAAGGTAAAGAATGGTAAAAAAAATTATTATTCTTACTCTTTATGTTAATATATCTTTTGCAATCTCAAGTCTTGATTTGGCAAAAAATTTAATAAACAATCCTAGTAAAAATTCTCAACTAGAATTATTATTTTCAAATAATTCTTACATAGATAATAATGGAAATTGTGATATTGCAAAAATATCTCAAATATTAAAAACCAACTCTTTAATTACCTTAACACTATCAAATCCTCAAAGTCTAAGACTAAATTTTAAAGCAAAAGCTGATGAAGTTATGTTTTTTAAAATTTTATCCGATGTTTTAACAGATGCCGGATATATATATTTTATCCCTACAGATTTGATTTTAAGAGAAGGAAATATTGACTATACCATACAAGTAGAATCTCAATATGTTTTAGATCCTGGAACGCTTTACAATCTCTTAAAAGAAAATTCTGTCTATATAAATAATATTAAGCGTATTGGGGCATATGATTATGAATATGATTTAAATTTTTCCAATGCTGTATTAAAAACCAATACAAATGTTAATTTAAATACTCCAAAATCATTAGAAAAACCCCTTAAAGACTATGTGCTTGATTTAAAAAATGCTACAAATTTGATTATTGATGCAAATGATTTAGACAATTGGTTTCCTAAAATCTTCTTTTTAGATAAAAATCTAAATCTAATTAAAGCAGTAAAAAGTGAAAATAAAAATAATCATTTTTCAGAACTTATTCCAAATGGTGCTATATATGCTATTGTAAGCGATATGTATAGTTTAGATAATATACGCAGGGGTTTAAAAATCACACTTAAAAAATAAAGGATTAAGAAATGTTTGATGAAATCCGTTTTAATACCATAGAAAGACTTCCAAATTATGTTTTCGCAGAAGTAAATGCGATAAAAATGGCAGCAAGACGTGCTGGAGAGGATATCATCGACTTTTCAATGGGAAATCCCGATGGTAAAACTCCACAACACATTATAGATAAACTTTGTGAAAGCGCTAACAAAGATAAAACCTCGGGATATTCTACATCCATGGGGATTTATAAACTTCGCTTAGCAATTTGTAATTGGTATAAAAGAAAATATAATGTCAATCTAGATCCTGAAAATGAAGTTGTAGCTACCATGGGTTCAAAAGAGGGTTTTGTAAATCTTGCAAGAGCGATTATAAATCCTGGAGATGTTGCTATTGTGCCAACTCCTGCTTATCCTATACATACTCAAGCTTTTATTATAGCAGGAGGCAATGTAGCAAAAATGCCTTTAGCTTATAATGAAAAATTTGAGCTTGATGAAAATCAATTTTTTGAAAATTTACATAAAACTTTAAATGAAAGCATCCCGCGTCCAAAATATGTCGTTGTTAATTTCCCGCATAATCCAACAACAGTAACTTGTGAGAAAAGTTTTTATGAAAGATTGATAGCAACGGCAAAAAAAGAAAGATTTTATATTATTTCAGATATTGCATATGCAGATTTAACTTATGATGACTATAAAACTCCTTCTATTTTGGAAATTGAAGGTGCAAAAGATGTAGCGGTAGAAACTTACACTCTTTCAAAATCTTACAATATGGCAGGCTGGCGTGTAGGTTTTGTAGTAGGAAATAAACGCTTAGTCAGTGCGCTTAAAAAAATAAAATCTTGGTTTGATTATGGTATGTATACGCCTATTCAAGTATCAGCTACCATAGCTTTAGATGGAGATCAAACTTGTGTGGATGAAATCCGTGCAACTTATGATAAAAGAATGCACATTTTACTTGAAGCTTTTGAAAACGCAGGCTGGAAACTTCAAAAACCAAGAGCAAGTATGTTTGTTTGGGCAAAACTCCCTGAAAGCAAAAGACATTTAAAAAGTTTAGAATTTTCAAAGCAACTTTTACAACGTGCTAGTGTTGCAGTAAGTCCTGGGGTAGGTTTTGGCGAAGCAGGTGATGAGTATGTAAGAATTGCTTTAATTGAAAATGAAAATCGCATACGCCAAGCTGCACGCAATATCAAAAAATATTTAAAAGAGTAAGTTATGAAAGTAGCAATTCTTGGTTATGGCACTGTTGGAAGTGCAGTGGTTAAATTTCTTTTAGAAAACAATAAACTTATTCGTGCGAGATGTGGGCAAAGCATAACTCCTGTGATCGCTCTTGCTAGAAGTCCTAAAAAAAACGCTTTAATTCCAATTACTCATAGCGTTGAAGAAATTTTAAATGCTGATGTAGATGTTTTTGTAGAGTTAATGGGTGGAGTGGATGAAGCTTTTAAAATAGTGAGTGAAATTTTAAAAAAGAAAAAAGCTGTTGTTACTGCAAATAAAGCTATGCTTGCTTATCATCGTTATGAACTTGAAAATTTGGCTAAAAATTTAGCCTTTGGTTATGAAGCAAGTGTGGCTGGGGGAATTCCTATTATAAAGGTTTTAAAAGAAGGTTTAAGTGCAAATAATATTTTGGCTATAAAAGGGATTTTAAATGGTACGAGTAATTATATTTTAAGTTCTATGAGTCAAAAAAATATGAGTTTTAAACAAGCCTTACAAATAGCTCAAAATTTAGGCTATGCAGAAGCTGATCCAACTTTTGACATAGAAGGACAAGATGCAGCTCATAAACTGCTTGTTTTATCAAGTATCGCTTATAATCTTAAAGCTAAACCTGAAGATATTTTGATCGAGGGTATTAGCGAAATTGCGCCTGAAGACATGTATTTTGCTAATGAGTTTGAATTTACCATAAAACTTTTAGGTATAGCCAAGGTGCGTGAAGATAAAGTAGAATTAAGAGTGCATCCTACTATGATAGATAAAGAAAAAATGCTTGCAAAAGTCGATGGAGTGATGAATGCTATAAGTATTAATGGAGATTTGTTGGGTGAAAGTTTGTATTATGGAGCAGGAGCAGGAGGAGAGGCCACTGCAAGTGCTGTGATTTCAGATCTTATGGATATAGCAAGAGATCAGGTAAAAGCACCAATGCTTGGTTTTGTGAATACTTTAGAATACGAGCTTTTAAGCAAAGATGAAATTTATACAAAATATTATTTAAGGGTGAAAGTTGAAGATAAAATAGGGGTTTTATCTAAAATCACACAATTGATGAGTGAAAATAATATTTCTATCGATAGTTTTTTACAAAAACCTAAAAAAAATGATGAAAATTACAGCACTTTATTTTTTACTACGCATTTAACTTATGAAAAAAGCATACAAAATTTGCTTGAAATTTTGCGCAAACAAGATTTTATAAAAACCAAGCCTTTTATGATGCGTATAGAATAATGGGTGTAAAAGCTTATTTAGATGGAATTTTAGGTGAAGATAAGGCTTGTAAATTTTTAAAAAAACAAGGCTTTGAAATTTTAAAAAGAAATTTCCATTCTAAATTTGGAGAAATCGATATAATAGCCAAAAAAGATGAAATTTTACATTTTATAGAGGTTAAATTTACTCAAAATGATTATGAAGTTTCTGAGCGTTTGGATAGAAAAAAACTTGAAAAAATTTTAAAAACTATAGAATTTTATCATCTTAAAAATGGAATTTCATCGGATTTTCAGATTGATCTGATTTGCATTAAAAATGATGTGATACAATTTTGCGAAAATATAAGTTTTTAAGCTGATATTTAAAAAAATAAAATACAATTAGACAAAAATTAAAGAAAGGAAAAATTATGGGAAAATATATTGAATTAACAAGTGATAATTTTGCTCAAGCAAAAGAAGGTGTAGCTTTAGTTGATTTTTGGGCTCCATGGTGCGGACCTTGTAGAATGCTTGCTCCAGTTATTGATGAACTTGCAAACGACTTTGATGGTAAAGCTAAAATTTGCAAAGTAAACACAGATGAACAAGGTGATTTAGCAGCTGAATTTGGTGTTCGCTCTATTCCTACGCTTATTTTCTTTAAAAATGGTGAAGTTGTAGATCAACTCGTTGGTGCACAATCTAAACAAGCAATTAGTGATAAACTAAACTCTTTACTATAAACTAAAGGCTAGTATAACTAGCCTTCTTCTTAAAAATTTCAAATTTATACTAAATAATAATTTTTATTAACTACTATTAAGAATAATTTTTATATCATTATTAATAATAAAATTCAATATAAAGGAAATGTAAATGTTAGATGTAGCAATCATAGGTGGAGGTCCTGCTGGACTTAGTGCCGGACTTTATGCAACTAGAGGTGGTCTTAAGAATGTAGTAATGTTTGAAAAAGGTATGCCTGGCGGACAAATTACCTCAAGTTCTGAAATAGAAAATTATCCAGGTGTAGCCCAAGTTATGGATGGAATTTCTTTTATGGCTCCTTGGAATGAACAATGTATGCGCTTTGGTTTAAAACATGAAATGGTTGGAGTAGAACAAATTTTAAAAAATAGTGATGGAAGTTTTACCATCAAATTAGAAGGTGGTAAAACAGAACTTACTAAAGCTGTGATAGTTTGTACAGGTTCAGCTCCAAAAAGAGCAGGTTTTAAAGGCGAAGATGAATTTTTTGGAAAAGGTGTAAGCACTTGTGCAACTTGTGATGGATTTTTTTATAAAAATAAAGAAGTTGCAGTTTTAGGTGGTGGAGATACGGCTTTAGAAGAAGCTTTGTATCTAGCAAATATTTGTTCTAAGGTTTATCTTATCCACCGCAGAGATGAGTTTAGAGCAGCTCCATCTACAGTAGAAAAAGTTAAGAAAAATGAAAAAATAGAACTCATTACTAGTGCAAGTGTAGATGAAGTATATGGTGATAAAATGGGTGTTACTGGTATAAAAGTAAAATTAAAAGATGGTAGTATTAGAGATTTAAATGTTCCAGGAATTTTTACTTTTGTTGGTCTTAATGTAAGAAATGAAATTTTAAAACAAGACGATGGTAAGTTTTTATGCAATATGGAAGAAGGTGGGCAAGTAAGCGTTGATCTTAAAATGCAAACTAGTGTTGCTGGACTTTTTGCCGCAGGAGATCTTAGAAAAGATGCACCTAAGCAAGTGATTTGTGCTGCAGGTGATGGAGCTGTAGCTGCATTAAGTGCTATGGCTTATATAGAAAGCTTGCATTAAGATTTTATAAAGTTGCTAAAAGCAACTTTATTTTTATTTAGCTTCCTATCACTCCACCATCAAGTTTTCTTATCATCATTACACTCGATCTTGGCGTTTTTCCATAAGGAAAAGTACTACCTTTTAAACCTTCTCCTGGATGTTGTATGCCTACAAACATTGTAGTATAATCCTCACTAAAAGCAATCCCTGTTAATTCACAAGCAATAGGTCCTGTTAAAAAGCGTCTGATTTCCCATGCCTTCGTATTCATCTTTATTAGAATAAGATCCATCTATTTGTATCCAAAGTCTTCCATCTCTATCAAATTTAAGTCCATCAGGAGAATTAAATTTATTTTCACTTGTAATATTATTTGAGCCTTTATATAAGCCTTGTTGGTTATCAGGATTTCCAGCAAGAGCAAAAATTTCCCAAGTAAAATCATCGTCTTTATGAGAATTTCTTGGCATCCATTTTAAAATTTGTCCATAAACATTTTTAGTTCTTGGATTTGCTGCATTAGGTTTTTGGCGATTTTTGTTGTTCGTTAGTGTTGCAAATACCTCTTTAGAACCACTTTGTCTATAGCTTGCTATCCATTCACATCTATCCATGGGAGTTGCACCTACAATGCTTGCGGCAAGACGCGTATTGATGAGTACTTGAGCTTGAGACTTAAAACCATTTTTTTCATCTAGGTCGTTTTTGCCATATTCTAAGGCTATCCATTTTCTCTGTCCTTTAAAATCTCCCACATTGCCGTTAAACTGTCCTACATACAAAGTGCCTTCATCTAAAATTTTACTTGTATCAGCACCTTTTTTGTATTTATGTTTGCTAACAAATTTATAAATAAATTCATTCATCTCATCATCACCCATATAAACTATAACAGAACCATCTTTTTCTACGATAATTTCTGCATTTTCATGTTTAAAACGCCCTAAAGAAGTTCTTTTAACAGGTGTGCTTTTTGCATCAAAAGGATTGATTTCCACTATCCAACCAAAACGATTGGCTTCATCGATATTTTTAGCTCAATCGAATCTTTCATCAAATTTTTCCCATCCATAAAGACTAGTTTTGTTAAATCCATAGCGCTTAAAGGCATCATTAAATTCTAGATTTTCATCTGAACTTCCAAAAAAATCGTCAAAATTTTCTTCACAGGTGATATAAGCTCCCTAAGGTATTTGTCCATTTGCATAATTTGCAAAAGTTCCATGAATAAATTTTTCATTTTTTAAAACTTCTTTTTTAGCTGCTCACTTACTTGCATTTTAGTGTTTACATCGATTCTGTGGTTATACTTAGAGTCTAAAAACAGTCCAATCATCATCTTTTTTTCGATTTCTAAGATACTCACACCCACACTAGCTTGCTCATATAAAAAAATATCTTCTTTGCTTAATTTTTACCATGATGATTAAATATGATTTCAGGATTTATATATTCATTATTAACGGCTAAAATTCCTCTGTTTTTTGAAAGTGGAAAAAATTCATACCATCATCATTATCTCCAAAAAACCAAATGAGCATTTTTAACCGCATTCATATCGATGATTTTATTTTTATCATAAGGTTTTGCTTTGCTAAAAAGTGGATCATCTCAAGAAATTAAAACCCTTGCTTCATAACCTTGTGGTGCTATAACTTTATCTTGTGTGCTTGCATCAACAACTTTAAAACCTAGAAAATCCTTATCCTTAAGCATAGCAGCACTTAAATTTGAACTTAAAAAAAAGCCACCACAGAACCTAAAGCTGAACCTTTTAAAAACAATATTCTTTCCATTTATTTTTACTCCATTTAAAATTTAAAACAATGTCTTGAAATCAAAAGTGTTTCAAATTGGCAGAATTTATGTAAGAGTAAAAATCAAATTTTAAATCAATAAGTAAATTTAGAGATAACTAGCTTTTTAGCTAGTTATCTAAGGTTAAAACCTCTTCTTCTTAACATCTTCTAAGATATTATTAGCTATATCACTTACTGTACTAGAAATAATAGCTGATTCATTAGCAATTTCAACATTATCTTTAGTAGTTTGATCAATTTGTGCTACGCTATCATTGATTTGAGTAATACCTGCAGTTTGTTCTTTAATACTTTCTGCCATATCATTGATAGATTGAACAAGTAAATTAGTATTAGCTTCTATTTCAGATAAAGACTTTTGAGTTCTCTCAGCTAGTTTTCTAACTTCATCAGCCACAACAGCAAAGCCTCTACCATGTTCTCCAGCACGTGCAGCTTCAATAGCTGCATTTAAAGCTAGAAGATTAATTTGATCTGCAATATCTCCTATAATACCTGTAACATTTTTAATCTCTTCAGATTGAGTGATAACATCACTAGTTTTAACTGAAACATTTTGCATAGAAGAAGTGATCTCTTCTAAAGCTGCTGCAGTTTCTTCTAAAGATTGAGCTTGAGAATTTGAAGAAGTGGTTAAGCTTTGAACAGCAGTTTGTAATTTTCCACTTTCATTAGCTAAAGCATTAGCAAAGTCTGAACTTTGTTTTAGCATTTTAACTATTTCATCGCCTAAAGCATTAGTAGTTAATTCAACACTTCCTGAAGCATTAGAGATTTTATTTCTAAAATCTAAGCTTTTGTATTCTTCAAATATTTTATGAATAACATTCATATCAGAACCTACTCTAGCTTGTAAAACATCAAGAAGTTTATTTAGAACATTTTTAAGTTCAATAAGTTGTGGGTTTCTTGGATTAGCAGTAATTCTTGCTGTTAAATTACCACCTTCTACAACTGATACGGTTTGAACTGATTCTTTAACAGCTTGATTGTCTTGTTCTAAACCTTTTTTAGTAGCAAGGATGTTTTCGTTGAT
>NZ_MJXL01000039.1:0-369 GCF_001762785.1 Campylobacter sp. BCW_6463 | reverse complement strand
AATCCTCCAGTAGCTGGAGGACCTTGTACTAAAGTTGCTTTGGTATTTCCTTATACTTATTCAGATCATAAAGTTAATAATAAACATTCTGTTTTACAAATGGGTTTAATAGGAATGAGTATAAAAGGTTATCCTATATTTGCTATACCTAAAAAGAATAAAATTAAATTTGCTTTAGCTAAAATACAAGCTAGTCCTCTTGCTAAGATTAAGTATGATAGGATAAGATGGCAAGGGATAGGAGATAAATTAGGAGCGGCACAAAAAAGCAAAGAGAAAGCAAAAATGCTTTTATATTTGGAAAATGAAAATAAAAAAGGTAAGGTAAGTGATAAAGAAGTTCATCTTTATAAACATAATGGAATATGG
>NZ_MJXL01000038.1:0-1091 GCF_001762785.1 Campylobacter sp. BCW_6463 | reverse complement strand
CTAAAATACAAGCTAGTCCTCTTGCTAAGATTAAGTATGATAGGATAAGATGGCAAGGGATAGGAGATAAATTAGGAGCGGCACAAAAAAGCAAAGAGAAAGCAAAAATGCTTTTATATTTGGAAAATGAAAATAAAAAAGGTAAGGTAAGTGATAAAGAAGTTCATCTTTATAAACATAATGGAATATGGCCTAAAGATACTCCAAAACCTAGAAGTCCTGATTATATTGGTGAAAATGGGGAGATTATTTTAAACATTAAACAAAGAGCCATGGAAATAAAAAATACTTTAAATGGAGGATATAATAGTGTTTCTATAAAGACAAAAGATAAACTCACCAGATATGATTTAGATGGTAAACCACATTATGAGAAGACATCAAAGAAAATAATTGATACGCCTCATAAAATAGAATATACTAAACATATAAATCCTCAAGATCCAACAAAGTATAGAATGTCACAGGGTTTAGTAGAGCCAATATCTCATAAAGATTTAGATATTGTAGAAAATTATTTAAAAAGGCAAAATAATGAAATTTGAGAATTTAAAGCATGGAAGTTTATTTAAAAGAGAATTTTATCTTAAAGATGTAAAAATAGATTTGAAAAATGACTTTTTTGTTTATTCTATCATAACAAATGAAAAAACTTTAGAAATATTTTTTAAATCAGAGAAAAAAGATATACAAGATTTGCAAATTGTTTTTTATGATTATAAGTTACTACACTCAAAATCATATTGTAAAAATTTTAATCAATTAGAAGCTAATTTTATCGATTTGATAAGAAATAATTGGGATGATATAACAGGCTATATTGAAAAAGAAGAAGAGATGTTGATAAGCATATATTTTGATAATGATTTAGAATATATTACTTTAACTTGTAAATATTTTAATATAGATTTTATGGATTAAATAAAGGATAAAAAATGACAAGAGAACAAGCAGAACTAATTATAGAAGAAGAAAAGTTGATTGATACAGATTGGTATCCTTCTTATAAACATTCAGGAGAATACCATCTTACCATGTGGTTTGATTCTGATAATAATAAATACGAAGCTGTTTATATTGGAGAAAGGGGC
>NZ_MJXL01000037.1:0-2487 GCF_001762785.1 Campylobacter sp. BCW_6463 | reverse complement strand
GGAATTATCACTTATATAAAATATCTAGGTATTAATCATGAAAGTGCTTTAAATATTAATGATAGCGCTTCAAATACTAAGCAAATAAAATACAAGCATTTTTTTTCTTTTAAGCTTCAATCAGTCTTGATAAGACTTTCTTTAAATAAAGCCAATCGTATTTATACTCATACTAATATTATAGAAGTGATTAAACAAACCCTTGGTTTTTATCAAGATATCTTACATAAAGAAATTGATTATTCTAATATACATTTTAATTATGAAAAACAAGAACTCATCTCTCAATACAATGAAAGTGATTTAGACTTTATTACAAGATTAAGCCATAATAATGGAATCTTTTTTTATGAAGATGAGAACACTATTTATTTTTGTGATGTGTATAAAAATGTAAAAAATAAAGAAATTGAGTATAATCCTAATATTAATAATATTTTAAATCAAGCTTGTATTTCTTCTATTTATAAAGAACAAAGCTTAAGAACTAATTCTTTTACGCATTCTAGTATTAATGCCAATACTCCTTTAAATCTTTTATCCTTACACTCTAATAAAGTTCCTTATGAACAAGAACTTAATAACAAAGCTTATTATAATGAACATTTTTATGAGAGTGAATATTCTTTTACAAAAAGCATTGATTTAAAGACTAAGCCTTCTCTTAAAGAAAAAAGAGCCTTAGTATTAAATGAAAGCTTACTAGCAAAAAGTAATATTTATCATCTTAGCTTAGGAGATTTTATCACTTTAAATTATAAGGAGTTTAATCATCAAGAAGAAATAAAAAATCAAGATGAAGAAAAACAAGATAAAGCTTCTTTGCTTAAAGACTTTATTATTATTGCTAATACTCAAATCTTAATTGATGATGCCATCTTAGCTAATTCTATTAATACGAATGATCATTTAAATTTAAAAGATTTAAATTTAAGTAAATCTTATTCTAATACTTTAACTTTATTAAAAAAGAATATTATCTTTACTCCAAGTTTTAAAGCTAAACCTAAAGCTCCTAATAGCACTCAAGGTATTGTTATAGGAGAGAGTAAGGATATAGAAAGTGAGAGGAATACTATTTATACTGATGAGCATGGAAGGGTTAAGGTAAGGATTAATCTTTATGCCAATCAAGAAGAATTAGATGAAAAAGAAAGTTTATATCATCACACTCCTTTTTTAAGAGTAGCTTCTAGTATAGCAAGTAATCATTCAGGTTTTTTTCATACTCCAAGAATAGGAGATGAAGTGATTATTTCTTTTTTAGATGATGATATAGATAAACCTTATGTAAGTGGAAGTTTGTATAATGGGACTACAACTATGCCTCAATATAATTATCCAAGATATCAAAGAGAGATTGCCACTAGCACTTTAAGTTATTTAAGCGAAGTTCCTATTATGATCAATCAAGGCTTAGATACCTTAAAACTTCAAGAAAATACAGATTATGAATTAAGCTCTATTAATAATCATTATCTTACTTTAGCAAATTCTACAATAGGAGTGGATAACACCGATGCAAGAGCAAGGAATGAAATTACCCTAAAAAACGACAAAGACAAAGAAGAAATTTATATCTTAGCGCAAAAAGATTATAAAGAAGAAATAGGTAATAATTATGAGCAAACCATAAAAAATAATAAAACTTCAGAAGTAGGAGCCTTATATACTGAATTTATCACTTTAGGTCATATGCAAAATATCGCAGGATTTAAAAATGTCAATGTAGGGGCTGAATATTTAGAAAATACTTTACTCTCTAAAGATACCAATGTAGGTTTAAGTAATACTTTAAATGTGGGGATTAGCAATGAAATAAACATAGGGCAAAACCACGAAGAAAAAATAGGAAATGACAAAAGAGTCTTTGTAAATAATAATCTAGAACAAGATATTAAAAATGATTCTATTTATAGAGTAGGACATAATAAAAATGAAACCATAAGAGGTTCTTATGTGCTCCAAACTAACCACTCTGTAAAATTTTATTCCAAAAAAGATATGACCTTGGAAACAAATGAATATATTAAAGCCGAAGCAGATGATTCTATTAGTTTTAAAGCTAGAAAAGATTGTACTTTTGCAGCTGATAGAGTTAATACTTTAGCAAACAAAGATAGCGTTTTAGTAGCACAAGAACATATTGTTTCTAGGGTAAAAAATACAATCATTTCTCAAACAGAAGATAAAATTGCAATACAAGTAGGTAAAATGCAAATTATTATAGACGATAAGGGCTTAAGGATCAAAGGCGGTGATCTAAGAGTGGATTAAAACTAATTTTTTAAATTATAACAACACAAGGAAAAACACATGAAAACTTTAGAAGAAATGCAAGCTATGGATGAAGAAGCTATAAGGGAGTTAGGTTGGGAGTTTTTTGATCTTATTAAAGATAATAAACTTAAAGAAGTGAAAGAGTTTTTAAAAGATTATCCCGTGCCTGAAGTATTTTTAGAGAAACGTCGTAAGGTATATTGGTGT
>NZ_MJXL01000036.1:0-8328 GCF_001762785.1 Campylobacter sp. BCW_6463 | reverse complement strand
GTATTTTGATTAGCACCTATTTCTATATCTTTGTTTTCTCCTACATATTCATGAGAGTTTTTAGCCACTCTTACTTTATTATCTACTCCTACATTTAAGGTATTGCTTAATCCTACTATGGTATCTTTAGATAAGCCTACATTAGTTAAGTATTCTCCTCCTATATTGACATTTTTAGCTAAGTCTATGATTTGAGTATGAATCTTTTTAATCCTTTCATTATAAATTCCATCCACTATAGAATCTTTATCATTTAAGATTCTTTGAGTGAAATTATGCTGGACTAATTCATCATAATCCTTTTGGGCTTTTAAATAAATTTGTTCTTTATCTTTTATATTTGAGAGGGTAAGTTCAATGGCTTTTTTGCATAATTTAAATCTTTAGTCATTTTAACACTAAATGCGTTATTCCTTGTGTTGTTTTAAAAGCAGGTTTATTAAAATAAGCAAATAAGATTAATTGATATTTTTCATTTATATTATAAAGTATATTCCTATCATTTTGTGAAAGCATAGAAGTATTAAAGGCTATATCATTTCCTTGAAGATTTTCTAAAATCTTAATTTTAGATTGATTGCATTCTAATTCCTCTTCTTTTTTTACACAATATGCCCATTTAATTGTCTCATCGAAGAAAAATTTCTCCTCATTATTTAAGCAGGCTCTAATAAAAATAGTTTCATTGTAAGGGATTTTATCAGTAGTATTTTGCTGTTCTTTGTCTTTATAAGCTTGCATACCTGTGATATATAAATTCTTTCTTGAATTTTTGATTTGTTTTTCATATCCATTTATCTCGGCATCTAAATAAAGATTTTCTCCAAAATCTTGCATGCTTACTTTATTTGTAAAAGTATAGCTTCCACCTTTCTTATCTGCAGAACTTAAAGAGACTATTGCTACATTTCCAATTTTGTGCATTTGACTTGTGCTAAAGCCTTCTAAGGTTTTTGTAGCTATAATACATTTTGTAGCTCTTTTAAAAAAAGAAGAGTTTTCATCTAAAATTAAATCAATCTTAAAACTACTCTTATAAATGCCTTCTTGATACTCTAATTTTAAACTTTCATAAATCCTTCTATTCTCACAATTATGAAGAAATATTTTAGTGATGGTTTCATAATTGTTTCCATTTTTATCTAAAATCTTAAGATTATTAAGTGTTAATTCAAAATTTCCCCCTCTATGTAATAAAATCTCTTCGCTACTATATCTTTCTAGTTTTAAATAGATTTTTAGCATCTTTGAAGCTTTATCTTGTAAAATTTTAAATTGATTTTCTTTAGCAAAACTGTATAATTCTATAGCATTTTCTTCATTGCTAGTAAGAGCAACTTTTAAAATCCCATCGTTTTTATTAATAAAATATGATATATTGTTTTTTACTGTTTTAAAGTATATTTCATTTTCTTTTTTTAAAATAAGTTCTTCTTGGGTGCTACAAGAAAAAGCTTGTGGATTAATTGCTTGTTGTTCTTCTTGTGTTGGATCATATTTTAAATACATTAGCTCACATTGATCTTCTATCAATTTAGTGCAATCTATTTTTGCTTTTGCTCCTATAAGTAGGGTAATAAAAGTATTTTTAGGTTGTTTTATTTGTATAATAGATGGAGTAGGATTTGGATAGAGGATAAGAATATTATGGGGTGTATTTGCTTCTAGTTTTTCAAACTTTTGTCTTAAAGTTTTATTAAGCAAGGTAACATTATCCAATTTATTAGCACCTAAATTCTCACAATAATTAGCAATACAATAAATATTATCTAAGCTAAAATTTTTTTGAGTGAGGGTGTTTAGGTAATCTAAATGAGGCTTAAGGGTTGCAACAATATCATTTATGGGCTTTTTGGTAAGTTGTGAAATTGGTTTAAGTTTTTGAATTTTTTTTAAATCGATAATATAATCTTGATAAGGTATAAAATCTAAATCGTTTTCATACCAAAGTGCTAAATTATATAGTGTATCTTGTTTATGAACTTGTTTGGAGCTTGTTCTATTTGTATTGATTTTATGTATTCTATATTTAATTATTTCCCTTTTGATATTTAAGTAAGAAAACACATCAAAAATAAGACTTATTTTATTAATATTTGGATTAGATAGATAAATATCGGCTTCATCGCAAGCCCTAATAAGAAATGGAATAAAGTTTTTTGGGTTAGTTTTGTATCGTATTAAAAACCACAATAGGAATCTCGAATTTTTGATAATAGAATCTCGAATATTATCTTTGATATTATTAAATCTGCCATGATAATGTAAAGAAACCAAGGAAGCTTTTTCTTGACTATATTCCAACAAGTTATCGCCAATATATTGTGATATATACTTTTTATATGAATCAAAGGTTCTTTCCAAAATTTCTTGGGCTTGTTCTTGCGTAAGCGAAAAATTAAACACTTTATTTTGTAAATAACCTTTTGCTATCTTTGGGTCTGTAAAACCTGCCTTATTGGCTCTATATTTCTCTATAATTTCATAAAAAGTTAATTCTTCATCTCCTATTTTAAGTTTTTTAGAATCATCTGGTAAATACCCTTCTAAAAGTAACTTTGGATTATTTCCTGTCTTTAAATCAAGTCCATATCCAATAGTTACATTGCCTGCAATATGTATAGCATTTTCTTGTTTATAATTTGAATTTTCAAAAGCAATAAGAAGCTTTGCACATTCTTTTTTATAATCATTTTCATTTAATTTTTTAACATCATAAAGCATTATTGCATTTCCTTTTTATAGATATCTCCCCACTCAAATATCGTTTGGTTGCCACACATTGTGCTACAAAAATAATCGGGTGAATTAAATACTTTCTCATCTCTTATAAATACAATACCCTGTTGATTTTTCCTAATATAAATTTTACAATTTGCAAAATCCTTATCATCATTTAAAGCTATAGCTTCTTGTTGAGATTTTATCTGTAATTTCAAAGTTATATCGCATTCGTGCATATCATTAAATTCACTTTTATTTAGGATAGCCTCATATCTAGCTTCACAAATATTAAACTTATCACACTTTTTTATTGTAAAGCTCCCCATATAAAGATTTTCTTGTAATGTATAAGTCCCAAGCCACACATTGCCCGTGTGTGCTGTGTAATTTTGCAATTCTCCAACTCTATTTTGCAAAAGCTCTTTTACACATTCTTTAGATTTGCATTGATTTAGGGTTTGAAGCCATAATCGTTGCGATGTTAAAAGCTTATTTTGCTCATTTTTGTTTAGATTCTGTCTTAGTTCTTTATATGTCTTTGCCATATATCTATCAAGTTTTTGCAACTCCCCACTTTCATCATTACAAATCATCTTTTCAACCTTACTTTTTGCTTTAGCACAATCAAAGCTAGGTTTAGCTTCTTCTGGAGATTGAGCATTAGCACTAATGCTTAACATTAAACACAGTCCTAAAACTATTAAAAACTTTTGCATAAGAACTCCTCCTTTAAATAGAAATTAATTTTATTTATTTGTAAGCTTTTAAATTCCTCATAGCTTAAATTTGTTGTCTTAATTGGCATTTAGTTTCCTAATAATTTATTAAGTTTTTTATCTTTTGTAAAAGCTTGATAGAGCTTCTCATAGTATATTTTATATTTTTCTACCGCTTCATCAAATAAATCTGCATTTGCTTCATTAATCCGAACATCTACAAGAAAGTAATTCCACTGCATAATATTGTAAGCCATAAAATCTATAACAATGCTTTGAGTAGTGTTTTCAAAAAAATTGTTAAATAGATTATAATTGGATAAAAACCCTACGTTCATATCGTAGGTTCCATTAGAGTTTTCAATTGGGACAACAAAATCTTTCACTCTTTCATTAAAGCCCCATCTTTCTCTATTAACTCCACTATCTATCATTTTAAAAGCTAAAGTAGCAATCGCTTCTAAATAAATTTGTTTTATGCAATAATTAGACTGACGGTCTTCTTGTTTTTTTGTCTCAAATGGTGCAACAAAATAGCATTGAAATATATTTCTATTACTCATAACAGAGTGATTAAAATATTTCAGTTTTTCTCTTGTTTTTTGCCCCTCTTTTGTATCTTTAGGGATACTCTTTAGTATTGAAAAATAGAGTTTAGAATACAATCTATCAAGTTTTTGTAACTCCCCACTTTTATCATTACAAATCATCTTTTCTACTTTTGTACTTGCTTTAGCACAATCAAAACTAGGTTTGGCTTCTTTTGGGGATTGTGCATTAGCACTAATGGCTAACATTAAACACAAT
Organism: Campylobacter sp. BCW_6463; assembly: GCF_001762785.1. Lineage (NCBI taxonomy): Bacteria > Pseudomonadati > Campylobacterota > Epsilonproteobacteria > Campylobacterales > Campylobacteraceae > Campylobacter > Campylobacter sp. BCW_6463. The sequence goes on along the minus strand of NZ_MJXL01000036.1, from coordinate 4,081 downwards.
CCTAAAACTATTAAAAACTTTTGCATAAGAACTCCTTTAATTTACTCTGTATTTTTTGTCGCTTCAAACATAATAACTACTCCTCTAGCACAATATCTAAAAATATAGAGCTATATAAAAAGAAATCTAAGCCAAGATTGAAGTGTTTGGGTATCATAATTTGTTTGAAAAAATATTAACATCCATGCAATAGCAACGCACAGGCTACTATGAATACAAAGAGAGAAAATACTCATTGGGATAATCCATAATGAAAATTCGTTTAGAGCTAGATTTGAATGTGATTGCATAAAAAATTTTCTTAAAAAATATACCAAAGGTAAAGAAATACCACAGATATACATTATTAATAACTCCCATTCACAAGTAATGCAGATAATCAAAAATAATAAATAATATGAAAAAAGCCAAGCAATCCAAAAACTTTTTGAACATACAAACCCACAAAAGCTTTGAAATCTTATCAAAAATACTATACATACATAAGATATACCACCAAGAATCAATACAGGCAATGTAAAGACATATGCTAAAAACCCAAATCCATCAGTCATTATCTCGCCTCACTTTTTACTATAATCCTCAATAGATTCTTTGTATCCAAATTATTTGGAATCTTAATATTTTTAAAACCTTTGCTTGCAACTATAAAATCACAACCAAGATTGAAATGTTTCTGTGTTTGTTGGATTTGTATTTGTTGGTAGTCGTGGTTTTGATATATAAGTTTTTGCATTATGGTTTGTCCTTGCCTATCATAGATAAGATTCTATATAGAATCTTAGTAAAAAATGACTTATGATTTTTATAGAGGATATAGCTAAGGAGTAGTGCAATTATACTGGGAAAAACCACAACAAGAACATAAAAAGTTATAGTGCGAATCGCCTCATTTCTCTCATCGATTTTAAGATAATATCTATCACACCATGAGCTGATATAATATCCAATAGCATACATCATTACAAAAGAAAGGATAAGTAGTCCAATCCCAATAAAAAATGAAACGATATATCTGCCTAGTCTCTTTGTAAATGAAATCTTTTGCATATCAAAATAAGTATAGATAATAGCATAGAGTATAAAGGTAAGATGTATAATTTGCAAGATAATGGGGATTAAAAACATTTGAAAAATTTCAAAAAGGCTGATAATAGTTGTATCGACAAATATTACCCACATAGCTAAGTATAACAACACTGAAGCTCCAATATGTAGAGTAAGATTCACATATTGAGGCTTATATTTATACAATAAAAGCGTCAGACAATAAAGGGGTAGAAAATAGTATGCAATAAGACTAAGCCCATATATAAAAGGCTCATAATCACCACCAGCAAAAAACATCTTACTTCCCCACTATAAAAGCAGTATCTTGCATTTGCGTATGACTAAAATCCATATCCAAAAATGTAGAGCTATATAAAAAGAAATCTAAGCCTAGATTAAAATACTGTTTTGTTTTTAGAAAGTCTGAATTATATAAGGGAAATAAGAATGATTTTGGTGAGGTATATTTAAAATGAAATTTTGTATTTCGGTATTGCATTATCGAATTATATAAATCAAATCCTACCTTCTCATAATCCCATGCCCCAATAGGCTGATCGCTACCATTATTATTAAAATTCACAGTATCAATGATAAAAGCACGCACCTTTTTGCACGCAGCATATAAAGAATGGTAATTATAGAATCTTGTAACTCTCGTGATTTGTATAAGGCTTGGTATATATAAGATATTAAAAGCCCCTGCGATAGAGTATAGAGCAAAATTCTGCTTGTATTTTGGGTTAGAGTGGAATTTATCTAAAACTTCTTTTTCATGTTGTATGGAGTTTTGCAATGAAAATGCATCAAATTTACTTAAGCCTAAATGCGGTAAAAACACATCATTTTTTATATCAAACCTTTGAAAATATAAACTATTATCGATAATATCTGATGGTTTTTGTAAGTCTTTTATAGCTTTATGAGTTTCTGGGAGTGTTTCCTCTTTTTTATATAGCTTAAAGACTTCTGCATTCTTCGTCTTATTCTCTTTCATTGCTTGGATATTGAGTGCCATTGTATATTCTTGTGTGTTTTTAATGTTTTTTATATCTAGTAAAGCATCATTAAGAAAATCTTCGAATTGTTTTTGAAAATCAGATTCTTCTCCAAAAAGCTTTTTGAGATTCATATACTCGCCCTTTAGCTCTTGCATTATAGGAAACTTCATATAAAAACTATCCCAATCTAATTCCGCATAAAATCTTGCTTTATCTCTTGATTTTGTGTTGTCAGTCTTTAATTGTTGCATCTCTACTCTAGGCAATATCTCCTTTACTATTGTTTTCATTGTTTCATTAGGGATAGTATCTATAAAATCTTGTGAAGTAGAGCTTCTAAAGGTTAAATCTTTTAATTCTTTAGCATCACTTGGATTATCATGCCATAATCTTTGACAGATATAGCTTACCCCCCAACCAAGCCTTGAGATTTCATCTTTGTTTGTATGTGCCCTTAGTGTTTCTGCTAGAGTGCAATCAATGGTAATTTGTGGATAATCATTAATTCTTATAAGATAAGAGGCATTATAATTGGGTGTTTCTTTATAAGCAAAGACTAATAGTGTTTTTTGCTCTTGTGTGTCTTTAGGGTTTGGTAGTTGCAAACTAAGATGTTTTCCACAATAAGCTTTGTTGTTTTCTAAATGTCTATAAATGATAGAAGAAGATAATAGGGCTTTATCTTCTTCTTTTTCAATATAAAAACAATCTTTTAAAATTTCTTCATCAAATAAAGAACTTTCCTTTTTGTCATTAGTTAATTGGTTTTTGTTTAACTTATCTAAGGTGTTTTTATCCTGAATAAAAACATAACCCCATTTAATTTGCTCTTCTTTGATTTTTGCATCCTCATAAATAGCTTCAAATTCTACTATATCACCAAAAGTATAGAAATTACGCACTATTTTTTCATTATTTTCTAAGGTAAATTCTTTGGATTTTAGCCTAATAGAGTTTATAGAGCCTTTATCTGCCTTTCTTTCAAATTTTATTTCACACCAATGCCCATACTCATAACTTCTTAATAAAAATCTATGATTATAGATGGGTTTGTTTTTATAAATACTAGATTGGTTTAAAATTAATTCAAAGCTTTGTGCTTCTTTACTAAAAATTTCACTAGCATTTAAATGAGCTTCCCCCATTCTATTGGTTGTAAAAATAGTCTTGATTTCATTTTTATTGCCCTGTGCTATTTCATAAAGCTTAAATTCTTGATTATGCAGAAGAATATTATTAGAACTTAAAAGCCTAATATTTAAACTATTTTTTTGATTAAGTGCTTCCATTACTCTGCCCTAATCTCTCCACCTTTGACCACAAGCCCATTAGAATCTATCACTACTTCAACTCCACCTGCTTTAATAATCACATAATCTCCCTTAGTAACAATTTGAGTATCGCCTACTTGGTGGAGGATTTGATTGCCTGCTTTTACTTCATAATCTGTTTTTGTTTGCGATAATGAATTATCAGATACAAAGGTATTATTTTTATCTGTTTCAAAGCCCATTGAAGCATTGGTGGTGATTAGTAGATTATTTTTGCTTCTTATAGAAGTCTCTTTTTCTGTTTGGATTTTTAATGTTTCTTTTATATTAATATCATAATGCCCCTCAACCACTTCCTTTTTATTTCCCTTCACATTTCTTGTCTCATCCTTATGTATGATGGTATTTTGATTAGCACCTATTTCTATATCTTTGTTTTCTCCTACATATTCATGAGAGTTTTTAGCCACTCTTACTTTATTATCTACTCCTACATTTAAGGTATTGCTTAATCCTACTATGGTATCTTTAGATAAGCCTACATTAGTTAAGTATTCTCCTCCTATATTGACATTTTTAGCTAAGTCTATGATTTGAGTATGAATCTTTTTAATCCTTTCATTATAAATTCCATCCACTATAGAATCTTTATCATTTAAGATTCTTTGAGTGAAATTATGCTGGACTAATTCATCATAATCCTTTTGGGCTTTTAAATAAATTTGTTCTTTATCTTTTATATTTGAGAGGGTAAGTTCA
>NZ_MJXL01000035.1:0-888 GCF_001762785.1 Campylobacter sp. BCW_6463 | reverse complement strand
GTTTTGTTTGATATTGTGTGCTTCAAACAAAGCTTTGGAATATTCTTGGGTGTATTTGCCTACCTTAGCTCCCCCATCATATAATAAAATTTTATTCGTTTTTTTTCTACATCTAATATACCACCATTAGGTGTATAAATCTCGTAAGTTTCACTCATTTTTATCCTTTCATCCTATATATAAACCATCTTCCATGATTATAGTTGTAGCTAGTCTGCCTATGAAATTAGGCGGAGTTTTTGTTTCTGATGTGATATCAGCATTTGCACTTGCTTTGCTAGTGTTATTTTCTCTTTTGCCTATAGCTTTCAAGCTTTCTTCATTTCCATTTATCCCCATATACATAGCCTTAAGATTGTTTTGTCCTATGATATTGAGTTTTTCTAGTAATCTTCTGGTTTTATTTTTATCTTCTATATATCTTCCTGTTTTATCTTTACTTGTATTGTAAATTCCATTAGCAAAATCTTGTAAAATTTGTAAAGCTTCATTGTAAGCATGAATAGGACTATCTTCATCCTTTTTAAAAGCACTAATTTGCTTTTCTTTATTTCTAAACTCTTTAAACAAAGGATGATTACAAGGAAGTTGATATATAGTGCATTTTTTAAGTTCTAAAGATTTTAATTCTTTAAAATAAAAAGTATAATCATCTATAATATATTTTTGTTCTTTTATATCCTCTAAAGCAGTTGCATTTCTTTTCTCATCAATAATCAAATAAGATAAAAGTCTTTTTAAAAGAAATTCTTTATTTTCTTCAAGCTTTTGATCTATTTCATAATGAAAGGAAAAATGAGTGTCAAAAACTCCTGTGCAAAGATCTATGCCATAAAAAATTTTCTTTAAATCAAAGCTAATGAATTTCGAATTGATTGCAAAAGGATA
>NZ_MJXL01000034.1:0-7165 GCF_001762785.1 Campylobacter sp. BCW_6463 | reverse complement strand
ATTTATTGGTATTTTGGTTTATGATTTATATAAAAAGCAAGATCCTTATTATAACAGTTTCATTTTTTTAAATAGCGAAAAATGAAAGGAGTGATAAAGATTTTGAGATTTTTCCATGTATAAAATAAGGCAGATTTTTATTTTATCAATAGCAATTATTATTAAAAAAAATAGCAGAAAATTTCATTTGCCTATATTAATGTAACTTTTTATTACAATCAGCATTTTCAAAAAACTTTATCATTATTTCAGCTTAAATTTTATCATTTAAAATTAAACTTGATATAAATCTTTTCGTATACTTTGCTCGCTCGATTTAAATATATAAAAGCATAATATTGAGTAATACTATGTAATTTTAAACAAGGCATGGTTTTTGATAAAATTTTTAGATGAAAAAATCTACAAGCTTGATTGTTTTATTGATTAATTCCAAAACAAGAACCAAAAATTAACAATCTTAGTCTATTAAAATTCTTTTTATACAATTAAAAAATAATTATTATATACAAATGTGAAAATATGGATAATACGCAAAAATATGCAGCTATAGATCTTAAGTCATTTTATGCTTCTGTTGAATGCATTTTAAGAAAATTAGATCCTCTAAATACCAATCTTGTAGTTGCGGATGAAAGTAGAACCGAAAAAACAATATGTCTTGCGGTATCTCCCGCATTAAGATCTTATAATATATCAGGCAGATTAAGACTATTTGAACTAATACAAAAAGTAAAAACAATCAATTACAAGCGCTTAAAAATTGCTAAATATTTCAGTGCAAAATCATACAATCATCTTGAACTAATAAATAATCCTAATTTAGAACTTGATTACATTGTTGCAAAACCTAGGATGTCAACATATATAGACTATAGTTCTAAAATCTACAGTATTTATTTAAAGTATTTTGATCCAAAAGACATTCATATTTACTCCATTGATGAAGTATTTATTGATTTAACTCCTTATATCAAACATTATAAGCTATCTGCTGACAAACTCATTGAAAACATATTATTTGAAATTTTAAAAACAACTCAAATAACAGCAACTGCAGGAATAGGAACAAATCTTTACTTAGCAAAAATTGCAATGGATATATTAGCCAAAAAACAAAATATTAATAAAGATGGACTTTGCATAGGGTATTTGGATGAAATGCTTTATAGAAGAAAATTATGGCAACACACGCCCATAAATGATTTTTGGCGTATAGGCAAAGGATATGCAACAAAACTAAAAAGCATAGGCATTAACAATATGGGAGATTTAGCAAGATACTCTCTTAATAACGAGGATAAACTTTATCAAATTTTTGGAGTAAATGCTGAGTTATTAATCGATCATGCTTGGGGGTTTGAAAGCTGTACAATGCAAGCTATTAAAGAATATAAAAGCAAACATATCTCTAAGGTAATGGCTAAGGTTTTGCCTAAACCTTATAGTTTTAAAAAAACTAGAGATATGCTTAAAGAAATCGTCGATCATATGGTTCTTGAGCTAATTGAGCAAAATTTAACATGCAATCAAATCGTTTTAGATGTACAATATGATAAAGAAAGCTTAGAGAAGGTACAAAGCTACAAGGGTCCAATGAGTAAAGATTCTTATGGAAGATCTATTCCAAAAAATGCACATTCAACAATCACAATTTGGATTACCACAGCTCTTCCTTGGAAACTATTTGCAATAAAGGTTTAGAATTGTTTGATTTAATAGTTAATGCTGATTTTTTAATTAGAAAAATAAGTCTTACTCTTAATAATGTTGTAAAAAATGACACGATAAAAAAAATTAAAGAACCCAGTCTTTTTGCCGACATAGAACAGAAGGAAAATAAAAATTTTATAAAAGAAGAGAAATTACAAAAAGCTAGACTCGCGATTGTTCACAAATATGGAAAAAAATCTATTTTTAAAGCCTCGAGTCTTGAAAATGGCTTAAAAATTAATTCGCAAATAGGAGGACACAATGCCTAATAACCACGATGATATTATTAATATTAAATACAAAAAATCTACAAAATATCCTCTTATGCCATTAGAAAAAAGAGCGGCACAGTTTGCTCCATTTTCAGTGCTTAAAGGATTTGATGAAGCAATTGAAAAAAAGAAAAAAGAAATGGAAAGAAAGCTTGAAAAGTCTATCTATATAAACGAGTAATCATGTTTTTATGAGAAAAATATTTTAGATATAAAAATCAATTAAAAACAAGTAAAAAAATAAGTATTTTTTAAATAGTGTATTTTTTATACCACTTTTATCTCTATATATTTTAGACTTAAAATAAAATTAATTAAAATTAGTATTAAAATTTTATCTTTTTTTTCTGTGAATTTTCATATAAAAAATATTGTTTTTTAAATGATTAAAAAAATAAAAAAATTATCTTGTACTTTTCACGAGCAAAAATTCAAAGAGAAAATTACAGCAAAACTATATTTATTTTGATTTATTTTTTTGTTTTTTTATCTATCATTTTTTATTTTTATTTTTATTTTTTTACCTATCTTTACTCTAAAATTTTTGTAAATTTTTCAATTAAAAAATACTCCAAATCCAAACCCACAAAAAGACAAAAATAGTTTTAATTAAGCATTAAAAAGTCTAGCCTTTAGCAAGAGCATTTTTATACCTATCCTAAAGCAAAGAATGCCTATAAATTGGAGATTTATAGTATTTTTAGAATGAAATTTATTTTTCTCAAAAAAAGGGTGTTAAAAAATTTTATACCTAACATTCATTAATTTCGTTAATAATATTGCCATTTTTGTACCTAACCTAAAGTATTTTTAGCCCCTGAAATAGAAAAGTATTCTTCTCACCCTTTATCACCTCATTTATTCCCCTTCTTTATCCGCTACATTTCATTGAATAATTTTCATCATTTATCCCCTCATTTATCACCCCCTTTATACCCCATCTCCCATTCCTCCCTATCTTGCATTCTACGCATTCAAATCTCATCTTAACGCTATCCTTAACACAAATCCTTATAGCCTTTATACTCATTCTTTCTCTCATTTATCACCTCATTTATCACCTCATTTATTCCCTCATTTATTGCCTTATTTATTGCCTCATTCTTTCTCATTTACTCCCTATCTTTGCCATTTTTTAAACATATTTCTAGCATAAACTTTCCCTGATATATAAAAATACTCATTTCATACCCAAGTTAAATAAAAATACGGTTTAATTCCACAAAACTACCAAATACATAGGAGCATTTATGCCTAAGACAGATACAAAACCAAACACAAAAAACCGAATATACAAAGCTATAGAGACTTGGTTTACCAAAATATACCTAAACAAAATAATCCACAAAGAGAAAAACGACAAATTATTTATCAATATAACTAGCTGTCTAGCATTCATACTCTCAATCTATGGCAAAACAGATGAAAACAAAAGCAAAATGACACCTGCTGTTATGGCTTATATCAAAAAAACAAAAAACACTTTTATTGCCAAACTAAAAAGAGTTAAAAACCATGAGAGCATTATCGATTTACAAGCCAAATACCCAAAGCTTGATATAGTTTCAGCCTATCAATTCCTAACACTCAAAGACAAATTCAAAATCACCAAATCAGAAATCCAAGATTTTGAAACACTAATCGATATTCTTTCAAAAAACGCCCAAAAATCAAAAAAATAACCCTAAAACGATAAAAACCATTAAAAAAATCATTTTAGCCTTTTAAAGGCTAATTCTGTCATTTTAAACCCTATATCCATTCAAGATACCCACTTGCAATCAAAAAAACACAAAAAAACCTACAAAAATCGCAACACAAAACAAAAACCACAGCCCATTTCAAAACTGCAAAGCATTTTTGAAAATTCGCAAGAACTTCTAAAATAAGCCCTAGCTCTCATATTATCGCTATAAATCAAGCACAATCAAAAATACACGCCATGAAGAAAATTTTGTAGTTTTTAGCTCTAAAGTCTATTTTTGCCAAAAATCTTACACAATAACTCGATTATCAATAATGCTTAAAAACCTACAAAATAGATATTTTAAAAGCTTTTTACAAATCGCAAAATGTCGGTAAAACATTAGCATAATTTGCCTACAACAATAAGATTTAAACGCCTATATTTAGGCTATATTATTGCATTATGCCCATTGGCTCAACTTTTTACATTTTTTTCAAAAAAAGCAAAAGAACCTAAAAATAAGGGTTTTAACATAATAAGCCCTAAATATTGATATTTTATTTTTTATTACACTTTTTAGTATATTTTTTCAACAATAAAAATTAAATTAATATTAAAAACCCTATAAAATAGTATTTTAAATAAACTCTTTTTTGTAGTTAAGTTGTAATAAAGTTACACTCAAGTTGTAATAAAAATAACATTAACTACATATTAACTACACTTTTACTTCAAAAAACATGCAAATTTTCACATTTTTGTAGTTAAAGTGTAGTGAAAGTGTAATAAAGTTGAACTCAAATTGTAGTTAAGTTGAAAATAATTGTAATAAAGTTGAATTCAAGTTGTAATTATGTTGTAGTTAAGTTGAAAATAAAATGCAGTTTATCAAGTAGCGTTTTTTTGCACTCAAGTTGTAGTTATGTTGTAGTAAAAGTGTAGTTAAGTTGAAATAAAAATTTACATAAACATAAACTATACTTGAAGTAAAGTTGTATTAATGTGTATCACATATTGAAATAAAATTACATATTGCTTGAAAACAACTTGTAATATATGTATTTTATTTAGTTGATTTGTAATTAACTCGCAACAACTTATATTTTAACTCCAACAGGGAAAGTAATAGGCACTCCTATTGAAGGAGCGGTTGATTCTGACATACTTTTTGGACTATTGAAAGGTTTAGAAGATTATAAGAAAGGACAATTAGGTTTTTAGCGTGGAAAAAAACATAGAAAAATTAATTTTGGAAGCCTATGAAGATAGTAAGACTAAATTTGACCATGTTACTACAGGACATATCAGTCAATATTTGAAAAGAAAATATGATTTAAAAATCAATTGTAGTAAGGCATTAATAGAAGCAGGTTTTGATCTTGAAAAAGATGAAAACGAACCTTCTTTAGTTTATGTAAAAAAAGCTACCACAAGAAACAAGACTTCAAATCGTGATCAAATTCAAAACAAAGTTGAAGAGAAACCTTTGTTGTTTCAATTTGCCTATTTTCCAAATTTTCTAAATACACTCCAAGAGCTTTCTAATATAGCTCAAAAAGAATTTTGGGGAAACGGAAATAATATTTTATTTTCTTATCTATTTAAATATTTTGAGTTCATTTATGAAAATAAAAGCTATCCTGATATTATTACTTATAATAAAGACAAAACAAAGGCATGTTTCAATACAGGTTTGTATAGTACAGGTGTTTTTCCAATATTTGCATACTTTGAAATTCAAGAAAACGGAGGATATGTTTTTAGAAAATTTTGTTCTAATGGAGATAGAGTTTTAGATGATTTAGAAATACCTAAATCTTTAAGCGATTATGATACATTCAAAAATGAAATCATTTTTGACAGTAAATTGGATTTTAGGGTAAATCATTTGCATCTTTTTGAGAGAAAAGAGCGATTACCTGAAATTGTGAAAAAACTAAATGATAGGTTCATAGGACACATTATTAATGGTGAATTGAAAATCATCAAAGATAATTATAATCTTCAAAAGATGATTATTCCTGCAGCTTATAAGCAAAGGGTAGTTTTATACATTCCTTTGAAACTTCAAGAAGAATCAGTTGATACGATAGTTGTAGTTGAAAAAGAAGAGGTAAAAAACGAACAGTATTACGCTGTGAGAACTATACTAAATCCGCATGATAATATTTACAAAACTGCAAGAGTTCTTTCAATAGTTGAATCTGAATGGGTAAAAAACACCATTTGAAAGTGAAAACATTGGTAAAATAGGCTTTTAAGATAAGTCATTTTACCATGTAAACAATTAACAAGAGACTAAAACCCTTTTCTTCGAATTATTTTCTCTTTTGAAATTTTACCATGCAAACAATTAACAAGAGACTAAAACCTTTGCAATTATTAAAACAAGTTTGAAATAATTTTACCATGTAAACAATTAATAATAGGCTAAAACAAAATTTTTGTAAATTAAAACAATTACAAAAAAATAGAAAAGATTGGCAAAAAATTAGAAAAGCAAAAAACAAGATTCGCTATAATAAAAAATCCGCTTTAGAGCTGCAACTCTAGCGGAAAATTACAACAAAGGCTAACTATGAAACGACATAGTAAGCGTTTTGTGAGATTATACCTAAATTTTAGGTTTTTTAAGCTTAAAGTTGAAGTATTTTTCTAACAAAACCGCAGGGGCAGAAAAGCCCCTTGCCTTTGTTAGTACATGAAACTACAAATTCTCATTCATTTTTCCAAGTTAAATAAAAAAAATCCTATTAAAAGCCTAAAAATAGGTATTTTACAGCAAAAATACTTAACAAAATTCACGAAAATATAGTATAATTATTAAAAATATGAATAAAGTAAGGAAAATTATGCCCACTCTTTTAAAAATCAATGGCTTTAAGTTTTTCTTTTATTCAAACGAACATGAACCAAAGCATATTCATATTATGAAAGGTAATGAATTTGCGAAAATTAATTTAGAAAATTTACAAGTTCAATTTAGCAATTTTAAAAATAAAGATTTGTCTTTTATTCTTGAAACTGTTAAAAAACACAGACTTGAATTTGAAAGGAGATGGAATGAATACTTTAGTTAAGGCAAAGAATGTAAAATTCAATAAAGATTATCTTATTGTTTTATTAGAAGACGAACGCATAATCCAAACTCCTTTAAAATGGTACAAAGAACTTGAAAATGCAAATTTAGAAGATTTAGAAAAATGGCATTTTATCTGTGATAATACAGGCATCGAATGGGAAGAATTGGACTGTCATTTAAGTATAGAAGCTATGCTTAAAAGTAATGCGAACAAAGTAGCGTGAAAATACAATTAAACCGATGAAGATTTTGGCGACTTTTCCCAAGTTAAATAAAAAAAAGAACCCCGTTAAAACCCCTAAAAAATAGGCATTTTATAGCAAAAAAACTTGCAAAAATTATTAAAATATGGTATAATTTTATTAAAAATATGAATAAGTTATAATTGAAAGGAATAAAGATGGATAAAGC
>NZ_MJXL01000033.1:0-1368 GCF_001762785.1 Campylobacter sp. BCW_6463 | reverse complement strand
AAAATCCCATAAAATAGGCATTTTATAGCATAAATACTTGCAAAAATTATTAAAAAATGGTATTATCATGTTAATAAACTTTAAAAAGGAAATTATAATGCACACTATAACCATTACAAGTGATGATATTGATTTTATAAAAAGTTTAGAATGTTTGTCAAAAAATGCAGGAGCTATTTTTAAAATTTCTAAAAATGATTTAGAAGCTACTTTGGATAATTATGAAGATAATCGAACCATAGATGAAATAAAAAAAGAAGCTGAAGAAACTTTATTACACTATAAACAAGGAAAATTATCAGTAACTCCATTAGGTAGCGAATGGCTGTGAATGAAAATTGTGGAAAGTGATAAATTTAAAAAAGAGCTTAATAATATTTTAGCCTTTATTGCTAAAGATAGTGTGAGTGCAAAAAATTATTTTTCAAAATCTTTAAAAGATGCTATTTTGTGCATTGACAATATGCCTTATAAATTTCGAAAATCTACTCTTTTTAATGATGAAAACATAAGAGATTTTATCTTTAAGAAATATGTCATTCCATATTATATAGATTTAAAAAACGATAAAATACTTTTAATTACGATTTACAAAAATAACCTTGTCAAATAAAAAAGAAATCCGTTCAAAATCCCATAAAATAGGCATTTTATAGCATAAATACTTGCAAAAATTATTAAAAAATGGTATAATTTTATTAAAATTATGAATAAAGTAAGGAAAATTATGCCCACTCTTTTAGAAATCAATGGCTTTAAGTTTTTCTTTTATTCAAATGAACATGAACCAAAGCATATTCATGTTATGAAAGGTAATGAATTTGCGAAAATTAATTTAGAAGATTTACAAGTTCGATTCAGCAGTTTTAAAAACAAAGATTTGTCTTTTATTCTAAAAACTGTCAAAAAACACAAACTTGAATTTGAAAGGAGATGGAATGAATACTTTAGTTAAGGCAAAGAATGTAAAATTCAATAAAGATTATCTTATTGTTTTATTAGAAGACGAACGCATAATCCAAACTCCTTTAAAATGGTACAAAGAACTTGAAAATGCAAATTTAGAAGATTTAGAAAAATGGCATTTTATCTGTGATAATACAGGCATCGAATGGGAAGAATTGGACTGTCATTTAAGTATAGAAGCTATGCTTAAAAGTAATGCGAACAAAGTAGCGTGAAAATACAATTAAACCGATGAAGATTTTGGCGACTTTTCCCAAGTTAAATAAAAAAAAGAACCCCGTTAAAACCCCTAAAAAATAGGCATTTTATAGCAAAAAAACTTGCAAAAATTATTAAAATATGGTATAATTTTATTAAAAATATGAATAAGTTATAATTGAAAGGAATAAAGATGGATAAAGC
>NZ_MJXL01000032.1:0-1751 GCF_001762785.1 Campylobacter sp. BCW_6463 | reverse complement strand
CCACCCCCATACCAATTTTTACTAGCCTTAATAAATTCTTCTCCTAATTTATAAGTAAAACATTCTTTTTCTTTTAAAGCTTCATTATAATCAGGATAAGTTTCTAAAGGTGGTAAAGCTAAATTTGGATTTTTCTTTACTTTAAATTTATAAGCCTTTTGTTCTTGTTTATGTGAAATAACAATGCTTAATATTATAAAAGGTAAAGATAAAAAACCGAATACACTTTTAGAATTTAAAATCAAAGCTTGTCCTAGTTTATAAGAAAGTTGGTTTTGAATTCTTATTTTGGCTTTTCCATAATTATTTTGGAATTTTAGCAGGTTTTGTTTTACAATTAATAATTGATTTTTATTTTCTAAGGTTTCATTTAAATTATGAATTTGATTAGTTTGTTGTAAGATTATATTATTTTGGGAATTTAAGGTTTCATTTAAATTATGAATTTGATTAGTTTGTTGTAAGATTATATTATTTTGGGAATTTATTTTCTCGCAATAAATTTTTATGGTATTTTGATTATTTTGGATTTCATTTGATTGTTTTACTATAGTTATTTTATTATTATTTATTATCATTGCAATAAAATCCAAAATTAGATTTTCATAGTTTGTTTCATAATTTTTCATAATTCTAAAAATTTCTATAAATAAACTTCTAAGATTATTTGTTGGGTATTGTGCTATAATATCATATATCCAATTTTCACATTCATTTTTAAAAGCTTTGTTAAATAACTTTATTAAATCTTTATTATGAAAATTATTAGAAAAATTTAAAGCTAAAAAAGCATTAATTCCATAACTTAATATTTTATAATATTTTTTTCCATCTATAACATTTAAATTAAGTAAATTGCAGAAATTTTTTAGTGATTTGTTTATGTTTTTACCATTATCATTATAATTCATAATACTATTTGGTCTAACTCTATATATATATAGTTTATTTAAGTTAATATATATTTTATTAGCTTGAAGACAAAGTAACATTCCAAAGTGGTGATCTTCATGTATAATACCATTGATAAATTTTAATTTTATATGATTTAAAAATTGTATAAAATTTATCATGCACATTTGACCAAGCCAAAAAGCTGTAAAATTATTTTCTAGTGTTTTTTCTAGCCATTGTTTTGAGGTAATAGTTTCAGATTTTTTAAATTGATAATTTTCTAGAATGGTTTTTGTTTGTTTTTTTGGATTTTCTATATCATCATAATAAAAATAATGATCAAACCAAACCACTTCAACACCATCCATTCTAGGAACACATTCTTCTATACAATTTAATTCCCAATAATCATCAGAATCTAAAAAGATAATATAATCAATATCAGGAGCTTTAAAATTTAAAAGTTCATCTTTATTTTTAAAGAAATTTGAACTTTTATATATTTTATAAATATTATAAGGATTATCTTTATTGTCTAGTTTAAAATCTACTAAGGAGTTTTCTTTTAATTCTTGGGTAATGTTTTTAAAATCATATTCTTTACTAAAGAATTCTATGCCTACATTACGAGCTGAAGATAAACCCCCATTTTCCTTATCAAAAAGTATAAATCTTTCATCTTTTAAAGTATATTCTTTGGCTATATTGAGTGAGTTTTCATCTGTGCTACCATCATTTACAAGTACAACTTGTAAATTTTTATAAGTTTGATTAACAACACTATCTAAACATTCTCTTAAATATTTTTCTACATTATAGATTGGGATAACTACGCCTACGGTTTTCATTGTTTTTTC
>NZ_MJXL01000031.1:0-20912 GCF_001762785.1 Campylobacter sp. BCW_6463 | reverse complement strand
CCACCCCCATACCAATTTTTACTAGCCTTAATAAATTCTTCTCCTAATTTATAAGTAAAACATTCTTTTTCTTTTAAAGCTTCATTATAATCAGGATAAGTTTCTAAAGGTGGTAAAGCTAAATTTGGATTTTTCTTTACTTTAAATTTATAAGCCTTTTGTTCTTGTTTATGTGAAATAACAATGCTTAATATTATAAAAGGTAAAGATAAAAAACCGAATACACTTTTAGAATTTAAAATCAAAGCTTGTCCTAGTTTATAAGAAAGTTGGTTTTGAATTCTTATTTTGGCTTTTCCATAATTATTTTGGAATTTTAGCAGGTTTTGTTTTACAATTAATAATTGATTTTTATTTTCTAAGGTTTCATTTAAATTATGAATTTGATTAGTTTGTTGTAAGATTATATTATTTTGGGAATTTATTTCTTTATTTTTTTTAAATTGTGATAATCTAAGTTTTTCTATTTCTTTATTTTTTGAAAATAATTTTTCTTTGTACATATTTAATAAGAATTGTATATCTGAATTCTTATAAATAGATTCTTTATACTCCAAATCATAATCAAATAATGCAAAATCTTCCTTATAAAGCTCTGCTATTATATTGTATGTTTTTTCATTGTAATAATTTGAGAAAATTTCATGTTTACTGGAATTTGAATGAATTAAATTTCTATCAAAATTTAATTCGTTTTTAACTATTTTAAAATCATTATTTATATTTTCTAATTTACCTATAAAATTAACTAAAATATTTTTATTTTCATCACAGATAAATTTATATTGCGGAGTAAAATGTTGCCAAGATAGAATTTTATCTTTGATATTTTTATTTTTTAAAGCCAAAACAAATTGTTCAAAAGTATCAAAGTTTTTTAAATTTTCATCTGCCCAATTTTTATCATAATCATTTCCACCACCTTTTTTAAGATAATGGAATGCAGAAACCATTCTGTCAAAAGGATTCCTTACAAAAGCAAAGGAAAAATAACTTTCAAATTTGTTTTTATCCTGATTGATATAGTCTAATGCTCTTACATGTCCAACAAGCCATTTGTCTGTTTCAAAAACAACTCGTTCTATACTTGTTCCAGCAACTTTTGGCACATGAATAAAGATGCAACCATATTTATCGTGATAATCTTTAAACAATATTTAACTCCATCAAATAAGAATTTTTAAAATTTTATTATGTAAAAAACTTTTTTACTCAAATATTTTTATTTTTTACATAAAATTTTTTCAAGCATCAATATATCCATTTTCTTTAAGATAGTTTAAGATTATATCTACATTTTCATTAAGTTTGGCTTTGGAATTTTGCAAATGAATTTCAGGATTTTGAGGTTTTTCATAAGGACTGTCTATACCTGTGAAATTTTTTATTTCTCCATTTCTTGCCTTTTTGTAAAGTCCTTTAGGATCTCTTTTTTCACAGAGTTCTAAAGGTGTATCTACAAAAATTTCTATAAATTCATCTTTTTTTACCAAAGATCTTGCTAAAACTCTATCACTTTTAAAGGGTGAGATAAAAGCACTTAGTATAATCAAACCACTGTCAACAAAAAGTTTGCAAAGTTCTGCTATGCGTCTTATATTTTCCACTCTTGAGTTTTCATCAAAACCTAAGTCTTTATTTAAACCCATGCGAATATTATCTCCATCAAGCAAGTACGTATGAAAACCAAGCTCGTGTAATTTCTGTTCTAAAGCATTAGCAATGGTTGATTTTCCACTTGCGCTAAGTCCTGTTAGCCAAAGTACACAAGGTTTTTGATTTTTAAGTTTTGATCTTTGTTCTTTGGTGATATTTGTATTATGCCAAGTAAGATTTTTATCCATAAAAATATCCTAAAAATTAAAGATTAAAGGTATGCCTATGAGAACTATAGCACTATACACGATAGAAACAATGGCACCTATTTTTATAAAATCTGTCATTTTGTAATCACAAAGCGAGCTAACCATTAAATGAGTTTGGTATCCATGTGGTATCATAAACCCAGCACTAGCCCCATAAGCTACAGCAAAGATGAAGGGCAAAGGATTTACTCCCAAGGCTTGAGCTGTGGCAAAACCTATAGGGAAAGCTAAGGCCGCAGCAGCGTTATTGGTAATAAATTCGGTTAAAAGTAGGGTTAAAAGATAAACTCCTATAAAACTTCCATAAACTCCATAATGTCCAAAAAAACCTGTGATAAGTTGAGCTAAATTTTTGGCAAGTCCGCTATCTAAAAGTACTTTAGTAATTGCCAAAGAAGAGCCTACTATGATAAAAATATCAAAAGGAAAACGCCTTTTTATTTCATCAAGCTTGATAAATTTGCAAAGTAGTAAAAAGCCTAAATAAATAAGCAAAGCCTTGGTAAAAGAGATAAAATTTAAAGCCGAAAAAACAATAACACTTAAAAAAGCCATTATGGTCAATAAGCTTTTTCCAGCATCAAGTTTTTCGTTTTGCTTGATATTTGAAAGTAAATAAAAATTTTTAGCCAAATTATCTCTTAGGATAAAATCTTTACCCACAGCTAAAATCATTCTATCTCCAGCTTGCAAAACACTTTCGCCAATTTTTTTGATATGCACATCTCCTCTTTGTAAAGAAATAATAGCTGCGTCAAATTTAGATCTAAAATTAGATTCTTTTACGCTTTTTCCAATTAAATTAGAAGTTGGAGAAATGATTGCATCGATAAATTTACTTTCTTTCAACTCATAACCATCTGCAAGTTTTAAGCCATCAAATTTATTTAGAGTTTCAAGTTGTGAAATATCTCCACTAAATATAAGTGTATCTTTTGCATTTATGATTTCATTATGTGAAACGGGAGTGATGCTTTGATTTTTTCTTTGAATTTCTACTAAAAATAAAAACTCTAAATTTCTAAGTTTATTCTCTTCTATGCTTTTGCCTATTAAAGAGCTATTTTCTAAAACTTTTAAAGCGATTAAATTTTCTTTTATATTTTTATCTTTATTTTCATAATGAGGTAATAATTTACTAAAAATCATCAAAACCAAAATCATTCCTATGCTTAAAGCTGTACCTATATAAAAAAAATCAAACATTTTAAGACTTGGCAGTCCATTTTGTACCACAAAGGAATTGATGATTAAATTTGTAGAAGTTCCCACAAGAGTGATAACACCGCCTACTATGGCAAAATAAGAAAGAGGGATTAAAAGCTTTGAAGGAGCTTGAAATTTATTGTTTTTTACTATACCCATAAAGCTTGCTACTACTGCGGTATTGTTTAAAAAGGCTGAAACCGCACAAGTAATTACACCTAATCTCAAAAGAGAAAGATTATAGTTTTTTCCTATGATAAATTTACTTGCCCATTCTATAATGATAGTTTTTTCAACAGCGATAGAAACTAAAAGTAGCAACATGAGTGAAATTAAAGAATCATTTGTATAAGAACTTATCCAAGTTTTAAAATCAAGATAACCTAAAGCGTAGTAAAATCCTGCCAAACTTCCAAATAAAACAGCAGGCTTTATTTTGTTGCGTATGAGCAATATAAGTAGAATTAAAAGCGTGATACCTACTATGATTTTCATATTTTTCTACACCCCCATTCTGGATAGTTTTTTCTTATAAAAGCGTTAAGTTCTATTTCAGCTTGAGTGTAAATTCTTTGGCTTTGCTGTGAATTTAAAATTTTTATTATCATACCTGCAGCCAAAGTTTCATTGCTATATTTATCGATGATAATAAATGATCCTAAGGTTTTATTATCTTTATACTCTT
This sequence comes from Campylobacter sp. BCW_6463, assembly GCF_001762785.1. Classification (NCBI taxonomy): domain Bacteria; kingdom Pseudomonadati; phylum Campylobacterota; class Epsilonproteobacteria; order Campylobacterales; family Campylobacteraceae; genus Campylobacter; species Campylobacter sp. BCW_6463. Next base: position 17,156 of record NZ_MJXL01000031.1, on the reverse strand, counting down.
TAAGTGCTAAATTTTTATCTAGTTTTAAAGTGCAATTTGCAATATCATTAAGTATTAAATTTGAGGTATTTTCTTCTTTAAAAGTATTGATATCTTTTTTATAGTTAATATTTTCAAATTTAACATTGCAAAGATTATGAGCTCTTTTTATAAGATAATTTTCATTAAGATCTAATTGTTTTTGACTCATCCATACAATCATAGCTTCAAAAGTATTGCTCATTTTAAGATCATGGTTGATAGATGCCAAAATATCGCCTCTAGAAATATCGATTTCATCTTCTAAACATAAACTTACAGCCATAGTAACACAAGCTTCATTTTGACTTGGAATGATTTCATTTTCATCTAAAGCTCTTAAATCTTTAATATCACTTGTAATGATACTTTTAATTTTAGATTTTTGCATAGAAGGCAAGGCTATAACTTCATCTTGTAATTTTACATAACCATTTGCTATATTTCCGCAAAAACTACGAAAATTTAAATGTGGGCGATTAACATACTGCACAGGCATGATAAAATCATTTTGAATGATTTTATTTATTTTAATTTCATCTAAAAGTGCAAGTAGAGTTTCGCCTTTATACCAAGATAAATTTCTACTTTTTTGAGTGATATTTTCACCATTTAAAGCACAAATGGGAATAAAATGTGTTTGGATACCTTCTTGCAAATAAGGGATGATTTTTTCATAATCTTTACAAATATCATTGAAGATTTTTTCTTCGTAAGAAACTAGATCCATTTTGTTAATGGCAATGATAAAATTTTTAATACCAAGTAAGCTCACTATATAAGAATGCCTTTTAGTCTGCTTTAAAACCCCTTTTCTTGCATCAATTAAAATAATAGCAATATCTGCTGTACTTGCTCCTGTTGCCATGTTTCTAGTGTATTGTTCATGCCCTGGTGTATCAGCTATAATAAATTTGCGTTTATTACTGGTAAAAAATCTATAAGCCACATCTATGGTAATGCCTTGTTCTCTTTCGCTTGCAAGCCCATCTACTAAAAGTGCAAAATCAAGTTTATCTCCGGCATTCCCCATTTTTTTACTATCTTTTTCTAGAGTGCTTAATTGATCGCTAAAAAGAGCTTTAGTATCATAAAGCAATCTTCCTATAAGAGTGGATTTTCCATCATCAACGCTACCACAAGTGATAAAACGACAAAGTTCTTTATTTTCATGTTCTTTTAGATAATTTTCTACACTTTGCATTAAAAATATCCTTGTTGTTTTTTCTTTTCCATGCTAGCTTCTTCATCACTATCTATAAGTCTTCCCTGTCTTTCACTGGTTGTAGCTAGAAGCAGTTCTTCTATGATATCTAAAACACTTGTGGCATTTGAATTTATGGCTCCGGTTAGAGGATAGCAACCTAAGGTTCTAAATCTTACCATTTCTTCTTTAGCATTTTTTGCTAAATCTTTTGGCATTCTATCATCATCAACTAAAATTTTTGTTCCCATGTATTCAACTATAGGTCTTTTTTTGGCAAGATAAAGACTTGGTATAGGAATATTTTCAAGGTATATATACTGCCAAATATCAAGTTCAGTCCAATTGCTCAGCGGAAAAATTCTTATGGATTCTCCTTTTTTATGGCGTCCATTATATAAATTCCAAAGTTCTGGGCGTTGATTTTTAGGATCCCAAGTGTGATTTTCATCACGGAAGGAATAAATTCTCTCTTTTGCTCGTGATTTTTCCTCATCACGTCTAGCTCCTCCAAAAACAGCATCAAATTCGTATAAATCAAGCATTTGCTTTAAAGCTTGAGTTTTCATGATATCTGTATGCATATTTGAGCCATGTATAAAAGGGGATATATTTATTTCTTTGCCTTTTGGATTAGTATAAACGATAAGTTCCATACCGAGTTCTTTAGCTCTTTTATTACGAAATTCTATCATTTCTTTAAATTTCCAAGTCGTATCTACATGCACTAAAGGCAAAGGAGGAGTGGCTGGATAAAAAGCTTTTTGTAAAAGATGAAGCATCACTGAACTATCTTTACCTATGCTATAAAGCATAGCTGGCTTTTCAAATTCAGATATTACTTCACGCATGATGAAAATAGACTCACTTTCAAGTTGTCTTAGATGGGTAAGATTGAAAGTCATTTTAATCCTTTTATCATTCTGCTTTCAAAGCAATCAAAACGCCTTCTATCATTTTCTTAATATCCCCATCAAGGATATTATCCACTTGAGAAAAAGCTTCTCCACTGCGATTGTCTTTGACTTGCTGATAAGGGAAAAGCACATAAGAGCGGATTTGATGCCCCCAGCCTATCTCGCTTTTTTCTCCAGCATTAGCACTATCTTGTTGTTTCATGAGTTCAAGTTCATAAAGGCGAGATTTTAGCATTTTAAAAGCGGTAGCTTTGTTTTTGTGCTGACTTCTGTCATTTTGGCATTGTACAACTATACCAGTTGGAAAATGTGTGATTCTCACAGCTGATTCTGTTTTATTAACATGTTGTCCGCCTGCACCACTTGCTCTGTAATAATCTATTCTTATGTCTTTTTCTTCGATTTCAATTTCTATATCATCATCAAGTTCAGGGCTTACCATAACACTTGAAAAGCTTGTATGACGGCGTCCTGCACTATCAAAAGGAGAAGTTCTTACCAAACGATGAATGCCATTTTCAGCCTTTAAATAACCATAAGCATTTTCGCCTTTAACCAAAAAGCTCACATCTTTAAGCCCTGCTTCTTCGCCTTCTTGAAAGTCTAGAGTTTCGACTTTAAAACCTTCTCTTTCGCAAAATCTTAAATACATTCTATAAAGTATGCTTGCCCAGTCATTACTTTCCGTTCCGCCCGCACCTGGGTGAATAGAAACAATGGCATTTTTACCATCATTTTCCCCACTTAAAAGCATGGAAATTTCAAGACTTGTGATAGTATCTTCAAGTTTTGGTGCATCATTAAATAAAGCTTCAAGCGTTTCTGTATCGTTTTCGCTATTGGCTAGATCGAAAAGTTCGTTTGCGTCATTTAGTGCATTAAAAGCATTTTCATAGTTTTTAAGTAGATTGGTGATTTTGGTTTTTTCTTTTCCTATGATCCCTGCTTGTTTGACATCACTCCAAAAAGAAGGAGAATTTTCAAGCTCTTCGATTTCTTTAAGCCTTGTTTGGATATTTTCAGGTTTGATGATGGAGGCTATGTTGCCGACTTTGTTTTTTAAAGTTTTTAAAAGTTCGCTAAATTCGTAATTATCCATAAAATTTCTTTGCTATAATTATATTTTTAAAATCAAAAATTATATCAAAAGAAAACTTTAATATAGGAAAAAAATGTCAAAACTTTATCTTATGTCTTTAGGTTGTAATAAAAATTTAGTCGATAGTGAGATCATGCTAGGACGCCTTAGTGCTTATGAGCTTTGCGATGAACCAAGCAAAGCCGATGTTTTGATCGTAAATACCTGTGGTTTTATCGATAGTGCAAAAAAAGAAAGCATTAATGCGATTTTGGATTTGCACGAACAAAGAAAAAAAGATTCTCTTTTGGTGGTTACGGGTTGTTTGATGCAGCGTTACCGCGAAGAACTTATGAAAGAACTTCCTGAGGTTGATCTTTTCACAGGTGTGGGTGATTATGAAAGAATCGATGAAATGATACTTAAAAAAACAAATTTATTTTCCAATTCGACTTATTTGCAGAGTGAAAATTCCAAACGTATTATCACAGGTTCAAATTCCCATGCTTTTATAAAAATCGCCGAAGGTTGTAATCAAAAATGCTCTTTTTGTGCCATCCCAAGTTTTAAAGGCAAGTTAAAATCTCGTGAGATAAGTAGCATTATAGCTGAGCTTAAAGATTTGGTGGCTAGAGGTTATAAGGACTTTTCTTTTATTGCACAAGATACGAGTTCTTATTTGTTTGATAAGGGTGAAAAAGATGGGCTTATACGCTTGATCGATGAGGTAGAAAAAATCAAAGGCATAAGAGCGGCTAGAATTTTATATCTTTATCCTACGAGTGCGAGTGAAGCTTTGATCAAACGCATTATAGCTTCTGAAATTTTTGTAAATTATTTTGATATGCCTTTGCAGCACATAAGTGATAATATGCTTAAAATCATGAAGCGTGGGGCAAATAGCACAAGACTTAAAGAAATGCTAAATTTAATGAAAAGTGCGCCAAATAGTTTTTTACGCACGGGCTTTATCGTAGGACATCCAGGTGAGAGTGAGGCGGATTTTGAAGAGCTTTGTGAATTTGTTAAAGACTTTGGTTTTGATAGGATAAGCGTTTTTGCGTATTCTAAGGAAGAAGATACGGCTGCTTTTGATATGGAGCAAGTGCCTTTTAAAGCGATCAATAAAAGGCTTAAAATCATAGAAAAAATTGTTGATGAAGTGATAGAAAAAAGTTTTGAAAAAGAAGTAGGGCAAAAGCGTTTGGTAGTTTGCACAGGAGAAAGTAGCGAGGGAGAGTTTTTCATCGCAGCTAAAGATCTAAGATGGGATAGAGAGATTGATGGGGAAATTCTTATCAATGAAAGCGAATGTGGAAATTTAGAAATGGGGCAAATTTATGAATGTGAAATTTTACAAAACCTTGATAAAAAGCTCCTTGCTAAGGCTTTAAGAAAAGTAGATGCAAATTAAAGATGAAATTTTAGCCCTTTTAAAAAGGGGTAACAATTTACTCGCTTTTTCTTATGGAAGTGATTCTAGTGCGCTTTTTTATCTTTTAACGCAAGAAAAGATCGACTTTGATCTTGTGATGATAAATTATAAAACTAGAAAAAATAGTGATTTAGAAGAGTTAAAAGCTAAAGAACTTGCTTTGAAATTTCATAAAAAAATTTTTATAAAACACGCTCCTAAATTTCAAAGTAATTTTGAAAAAAAAGCCAGAGATTTTCGCTATGATTTTTTTGAAAAAATTTGTCTTGAGCAAGATTATGATCATCTTATCTTAGCCCATCATTTAAACGATCAGTTTGAATGGTTTTTGATGCAACTTTCACGAGGAGCAGGTTTGGCTGAAATTTTAGGTATGCAAGAGTGTGAAAAACGCCAAAATTATACACTTTTACGCCCTTTGCTCTTTATAAGTAAAGATGAAATTTCATCTTTTTTAAAAGAAAAAAATATTTTTTATTTCCATGATGAAAGTAATGAAAATGAAAAATATTTTAGAAATTATATAAGAAAAAATTTCTCTAATGCCTTTGTGAGTAAATTTCATCAAGGTTTAAAAAGAAGCTTTTCTTATCTTAGTGAAGATAGGAAAAAACTTTATGATTTTGAAAATATCAAAGAAGTTCAAGGACTTTTTATTTGCCCTAAAAATGAAAGCTTGATTGCTAGAGCGGTAAAAATGAAAGGTTTGCTTTTAAGCACAGCACAAAGAAATGAGCTTTTAAAGGGCGATTGTGTTTTAGGTGGTAAAATAGCACTTGTATATAAAAACGAACAAGTCATTGTTTTTGAGTATGAAACTTGTCAAAAATTACCTAAAAATTTTAAAGAAGAGTGTAGAATAGCTAAAATTCCAAAGCTTTTAAGAGCTTATTTATATAATCACAAAATCGATATTTCAAGTCTTAGCTTTTAGTTTTAAAATTCTTTGATAGGCTAAATGTGTGAGAAAAATCACAAAAAACACTTGCAAAAAAAGTCCTAAAAGTGGCACTGATGAGAGTAGATAAAAACAAAGAGTGCTAAATTTAAACTCTAAAGGCGAAAAATTAGAATGAAAATTTTTAAAACTTTCTTTGTCTAAAATCGTGCTTGTAACATCAATCATTAAAAGTTTGTGAAAGAGATAATAAAAAGCAAGATAATATACAAAAATATTGATAAAAGGTAAAAATAAAGCCAAGGTGCAAAGCAATAAAATCCCTATAAATTTTATAAATATTTTAAAAATTTCAAAGATAGTTTTTAGGGTTGAAACTTCGTTTGTATTATCATAATGGTAATGTTTTTGGTTGATTTCTTTAGCGATAAAAGGAGTAAGAAAAGAAGTGATAAAAAGGGCTAAAAAAACCGAAGCAAAAACAACAATAAAACCTGAAAATAAAAAACTTATGATGGTGATTAAAATTTGTACAAAATGAAGGGCATAAAACCACGCCCAAAACGAATCTTCTCCAACGCTAAATAAAGAATTAAAATAATCCAGCAAAGCCGAAAAGCCAAGTACTCCTAAAAAAAGCATCAGTATAAGGCTAAAAATCAAAGGAATTAAGGCAAATTTTAAAAATTTAAGACTTAAAAAATCTTTGATTGCAAGTTTTAAAATATCCAAATTATGCCTTTTTGTAGCATTCTTCTAGTTTTTTATAAATAGTATCAAAATCAAGCTCTTGTTCTAAAATTTTAGCTAAAACTTCATTGTCTTCTTTACCATTCCAAGTTTTTTTATAGCTACCATCTTTATAACCATGGTTTTGTCTAAAGATATTTAAAACATTTTTACCTATGTAGGTTTTATAAAGAATTTCAAGATTAAGCCCACATTTAATAGCTAGGGTAAAATAGGTTGAAAGTAATTCTCCAAGATTAAATCCAAAGCCACTGCATTTATGGATAATAAGCTCTATATCATTTAAAATGCCATAAATATCACCCTCATTAGGGTATTCTTCTTCTTTGCAAAAATCTTGAAACACGCTTACAGCATTAACTTCTGTGGCTATAGCTTTGAAATCTTTATTGTTTTTATCGCGATACTTTTCAAGTAAAAGACTTAAAATAAAATGCCAAATATCGACAATCTCTATACGCACATTTTCCCAATTTGTTGGACTTGAAATATTTTTCCAATGTTTCCATGTAAAAGAGTCTATAAGTTCTGCACATTCCATATAAATACAGCGTCTCCAACTGATCAGTTTTCCTTCTTTGGTGTAGCCATTTTCCCAATTTAAGCCGTTTGTTTCATCGTTGAGTTTTTGTTGGAGTTTGAGCATATTTTCTAAAATTTCGATATTTGTCATTTAAAAACTCCTTGATAATTTTTAATATTATATGATTTAAGCGTAAAGATTTAAACTATCATCTGTCTTATCTTGATTTTCCTTGGCTTTTTCTTGCTGTTTTTCAAGTTGTTTTTTCATTTGTTCTAAAACTTCATCAAGAAGTTTTTTGCTATCTTCAAGCATGGAAGCATTGATATCTTTATCATCTGTTTGATTTTGTTTTAGTAAATCACTGAGTTTATTTGTAAAATTATTCATAATAGCATTTTGATGGTTTTCATCATTCGGTGTTGGTAGAACATTTGCCATTTGCATAGCTGATTCTATAATTTCTTTTGGCTTTAACTCTCCGACTTTAGAATTTGCTAAAAAGTCTTTGATCATAGGTTCAACTTCTTTCATAGCATTTTTAATCTCATCAAGATCATTTTGTGTGAGTTTAGAGCCTTCAAAAGTAAAGCTAAAACCATACTGACGCTTAAGATTAAGAGTTTTACCTTCTTCATTATTTGTATAACTTATGCTTTGATTGTCATACATAGATAAGGCTAAGTGTTTGCCACTTTTTGTTGTATAATCTATCGAAAAACTTTGGTTTTTACTAGCATCAATTTGCATTTCTTCCCCTTATATTTATAGTTTAAATCAAAAATCGGTTATTTTTAAAAATATTTTAGTATAATTTTTATAATATGGATGAAAGAATTTTAGAATTTATAAAAAATGAGCAGCTTTTATCTTGGGCTATGATTGATGAAAAAGGTGTTTATACGGCTAGTGCTTTTTATGCTTTTGATGAAAAGAATTTAGCTTTTATTATCGCTTCTCATGAAGATACTAAGCATATAAGATTAGCCAGTGAAAATTCAAGTATAGCACTTAATATAGCTAAAGAAAATAAAATAGCTTTTTTAAAAGGTGTGCAAGCTAAGGCCGAGTTTAAAATCGCAAACAAGGAACAAATGAAAATTTATTTTTCTAAATTTCCCTTTGCTAAGCTTGATAAAAGTGCAAAAATTTATGCTTTAGAGCTTTTTTGGCTTAAATTTACTAACAATGCTTTAGGACTTAGTAAAAAGCTTGAATTTTGTAAAAAATAAATTTTTATGATTTTATTTAAAAAAATGAGTTATGATTATAGTTTATGTAAATTGTTAGGTATAGAAAATAAATGTTAAATGTAATTCACGCTTTATTTTTTAGAGAGTTAAAAACTAGATTTGGTGCTAATAGGCATTTGGGTTATCTTTGGGTAGTTGGAGAACCAATGTCAATAACACTTGCTATTACAGTAATTGTTACCATTATAAGAGAATATCATCATCAAGTTATGCCTGAGGGAATTTCTATTTTTATGTTTTTGATTTCAGGCATTATGCCTTTTTTTATGTTTAGAAGTATAGTAACCCAACTTATGAATGGTACTCAGGCAAATTTGGCTCTTTTTGCTTATAAACCTGTAAAGCCTATACATGTATTTATTGCTAGAACTTTGCTTGAATTTTGTATTTATTTTGTGATTTTTATCACCGTGCTTTTTTTTGCAGGATGGTTTTTTAGATTTGATGTATTTCCTGTTCATTTACTTGGAGTTTTATTTTGTATTTTTTTACTTATGTGCTCAGCTTTTGCTTTGGGGATTTGTTTTGCTATTATTTGGCATTTTGTAGAGCCTTTAAGAACTTTATTAGCTTATTTTAGTATAGTATTTTATTGGAGTTCTGGGATTATATTTCCTACTTGGCTTATGCCAAGACCTTTACTTGATATATTTTATTATAATCCTTTGCTTCACATAATGGAACTTTTAAGATTTAATTTTTTTGAGAATTATCCTTTGCAAGATGAATATAGTTATTTTTATGCTATATTTTGGATTTTACTTGTTTTATTTATAGGACTTTTTGTCTATTACTATAACAGACAAGCTTTAACGGCAGCAAAAAAAGAATGATAAAGTTAATCAATCTAACAAAATCTTATCCTTTATTTAGTGGTGGGAGGCATTATGTTTTTAAAAATTTTACTTTTGAATTTCCTGAAAATTGTAGTATAGGATTGATGGGGGGTAATGGTGCAGGTAAGTCCACCCTCATGAGACTTTTAAGCGGAGCAGAGCTTCCTGATAGTGGTAAGATAATTACTAATAAAAAATTATCTTGGCCTTTGGGTTTAAATGGAGCTTTTCAAGGTTCTTTAACCGCTAGAGATAATGCTAAATTTGTAGCTAGAGTGTATGGATATAAGGGTAAAGAACTTCAAGAAAAAGTAAAATTCGTAGAAGATTTTGCAGAGCTTGGGAAATTTTTTGATGAGCCTATGAAGACTTATTCTTCGGGAATGAGTGCTAGGATAGCTTTTGGACTTAGTATGGCCTTTGATTTTGATTATTATTTAATTGATGAAGCAGGAGCTGTTGGAGATCCTGCTTTTAGGGAAAAAAGTGTGAAATTATATAGAGAAAGATTAAGCAAATCAAAAGTGATTATGGTATCTCATAATGTAGCTGAAATTAAAGAATGGTGTGATAAAATAATTTATATGAAAAATGGACAAATTACGGTTTATGATGATGTAGATGAAGGAATAGCTGTATATCAAGGAAAAGTTTAATGGAAGAAAATAAAACTTTATTAGAAAAAATCAAAGATTTAAGTATATTTGATTCTTTTAAAATTGTTTGGTTTATAATGATTTTTGTTGTGATTTATTATACATTGATTGCAGCACCAAGATATGTAAGCACGATGATTTTAGATGTTAGGTCAACAAGTGGAGAAAGTACTCAAACAAGTGGAATCTTGTCTTTGCTTAGTAGTACTTCTACAGCAAGTGAAGATTTAAATTATCTAAAAGGTTATATAGAATCAAGCGATATGTTAAAGATTTTGGATGAAAAAATCAAACTTAAAAATCTTTATCAAGAACAACATATAGATTTGCCTTTTAAAATTTGGGATTCAAGTTCCAAAGAGTCTTATTTGAAATATTATCAAAATCGTGTAAAACTTTATATGGATGAAACTACTAAGCTTTTGCAGGTAGAAGTAGAGGGTTTTACACCTAAATCAGCTCATTTGATTGCTCAAACTATTATGCAAGAAAGCGAAAAGTTTATCAACGAAATCTCTCATAAAGCAGCTAGAGAGCAAATGGCTTTTGCTGAAAATGAAGTACAAAAATACAAAGAACGATATCAAAAAGCACAAAATGATTTGATTGCTTTTCAAAATAAATATGGAGTTTTTGACCCTTTAAAGCAAGCTGAAACTAAAGCAAGTTTGGTTGCACAAATTGAGGCTAATCTAGCTCAAAAAGAAGCTAAACTTTTAACTTTACAAAACTATATGAATGATGCAGCACCTGAAGTAGTAGCACTTAAAGCAGAAATTGAAGCGATTAAAAAACAACTTTTAAGGGAAAAATCTAAAATTTCAGCTAACAATTCTTCTCAAAAGCTTAATGATTTGGCTGCTAAATTTCAAGATTTAACTATAGAAGCTACTTTTGCGCAAAAAGCTTATGAAGCAGCTTTAAAAGCTTATGAAAGTGCTAGAATAGAAGCATTAAGAAAAATAAAACAACTTGTCATCATCCAAAGTCCAGATATTCCAGAAAGCGCAAAATATCCTGAAAGAATTTATGATATTTTAACAGCATTTATTGTATTATCTTTGATTTTTGGGATTATTAAATTTATTAAAATGATAATAGAGGAGCATAAGTATTAAAATGAAAAAAATATTAATTTTATTTTTTAGTTGTATTTTATGTTTTGGAGCCGTGGATGTTTCACAAATCATTTCAGCGGAAGATCAAGGTTCTACTACAACTAGTATAGATCAAAATTTAAGCTCAAATTATGATATAGCAAACAAAGAAAATAATCTTACAAAAATTCATCAAATTTTAGTATTCGGCGCTCATCTTTTTAATGGAAATTTTAAAAATTACAATCAAAGAGTTTATAACCCAGATTATAAGATCGCAGTCGGTGATCAAATCAGTCTTAAAATTTGGGGAGCTGTTGAGTTTTCGCAAGTTTTAGTGGTGGATTCTCAAGGAAATATTTTTATCCCTAAAGTAGGAGCTGTAAATTTACTAGGTGTGAAAAATAGTGCCCTTGTAAGTGTTATAAAAGCACGTGTTAATAAAATCTATAAAAGCAATGTTTTTGTTTATGCAGATATGAATGCTTATCAAAATGTCAGTGTTTTTGTAACAGGAAGCGTTAATGCTCCAGGACTTTACCAAGGACTTAGTTCGGATTCGGTGATCCAGTATCTTGATAAAGCAGGGGGTATAAATTTAGAATATGGAAGTTTTAGAGATATTCAAATTTTGCGCAATAACAGCGTGATAAAAAATATCGATTTATATGATTTTTTACTAAAGGGGCAAATGGATCTTTTTCCTTTTAGAAGTGGAGATGTTATTTTGGTAGGAAATGTTCAAAATTACGCTTTTGTTAATGGTGATGTGCAAAGACCTTTTCGTTTTGAACTTTCAAATGATATTAAAACTTTAGCTGACTTAGCTAGAGTATCAGGTGCTAAACCTATCGTGACTAATGCTATCGTAAAAAGTTATGGTGAAGATCATAAACTTGATGTCAGTGCTTATAATAAAATGCAATTTTCAAAAGTTTTACTTAGAACAGGAGATGAGGTAGAATTTCATCCTGAGTATGTTTCTGAAAATATAACTATAAGTGTAAATGGCGAGCATAATGGTTTAAAAACTTTAGTTGTAGGTAAAGGAACGACTTTGGAAGATATTTCTAAACTAATCAAGGCTAATCCACAATCAAACATGCAAGCTTTGCAAGTATTTAGAAAAAGTGTAGCTAGAACTCAAAAAGAGCTTATCAATGCTCAGCTTAAAGAGCTTGAAACTCTAGCTTTAACTAGCAGTTCTGTTACAGCTCAAGGCGCAGCTATAAGAGCTCAACAAGCAAAAACGATTTTAGAATTTATCCAAAGAGCTAAGCAAGTAGAGCCCAAGGGCCAAATTGTCATCGATAATCCAAAGTCTTATAATTCGGTTATTTTAGAAGATGGTGATACTATCAATGTACCAAGTAAGAATAATCTTGTCATAGTTCAAGGCGAGGTTTCTTTACCTGGGGCTTTTGTGTATGATAAGGGAAAAGATTTAAGATATTATATCAATCTTGCAGGAGGTTATGGAGAAAGAGCGGATACTTCAAAAGTTTTGGTAATACGAAGCAATGGAAAAGCTGAAAAATATCATAGTGGTATATATATGAAACCAGGCGATTCTGTGTTGGTATTGCCAAAAGTGGATAGTGAGAATTTACAAATTTTTTCAATGTTAACTCAAATTCTTTATCAGATTGCTATCGCAACTAATGTTGTGCTTAATCTTTAAGGTTTAAAAATGAATACTCTTGAAATAGCCAAAGAAGTTTTTGAAAAAGAAGCGCAAGCTATTTTGGATTTGGCTAAAAATTTAGATGAAAATTTTAATCAAGCTGCGAATTTGATGTTAAATACCAAAGGGCGTTGCATAGTCAGTGGAATGGGTAAATCAGGCCATATAGGTGCTAAGATAGCAGCTACTTTAGCAAGCACAGGAACACCAAGCTTTTTCATCCATCCAGGAGAGGCTTTGCATGGAGATCTTGGAATGTTAACTTCCGAAGATGTTTTAATTGCTATTTCAAATTCAGGAGAAACTGAAGAAATTTTAAAAATCATTCCAGCTATAAAAAAGCGTAAAATTCCACTTATAGTAATGTGCGGTAAAAAAAATTCCACCCTTGTAAAGCAAGGTGATATATTTTTAAATATAGCTGTGGAAAAGGAAGCTTGTCCTTTGCAGCTTGCTCCTATGTCTTCGACAACGGCAACTTTGGTTATGGGGGATGCTTTAGCTGCTGCTTTGATGAAGGTAAGAAATTTTAAGCCTGATGATTTTGCTCTTTTTCATCCAGGGGGAAGTTTGGGGCGTAAGCTTTTAACCAAGGTAAAAGATCTTATGGTTTCAAGCAATCTTCCTATAGTGCATCCTGATACTGAATTTAACGATCTTGTTGACGTGATGACTAGTGGAAAACTAGGGCTTTGTGTGGTACTTGAAAATGAAAAATTGGTTGGCATTATCACTGATGGGGATTTGCGTCGTGCTTTAAAAGCAAGTGATAAACCAAGGTTTGATTTTAAGGCCAAAGAAATTATGAGTACAAATCCTAAAGTAGTTGATGCTGATGCTATGGCAAGTGAAGCAGAAGAGATCATGTTAAAACATAAAATCAAAGAAATTATAGTAGGAAAAGAAGAAAAAGTTGTAGGTATTATCCAGCTTTATGCCATAGGAAATGTTTAATGCCTCTTTTATCTGTTATTATTCCTTTTGGATTAAGTAAAGAACGTCATTACATAGAAGAAAGAGTTCTTCAAAAAGCTAAATTTTTTCAAAGCGATGAGAATATAGAGTTTATTTTCGTTGAAGGATATTCATCTTTGAAAAACAATTTAAAACAAATCATAGAAAATAGTGGTCATATTTATTTAAAAGATAAAGACCAAAAAGATTATTTTTCCCAGGGAAAATGTAGAAATTTGGGCGCTGTTTATGCAAATTCTAAAGTTATAATGTTTTTAGATGTTGATTGTTATATTAGTTTATTATCCTTAGAAAAAATTTTAAATCTTATTAAAGTTAAAAATATTGCTCAAAATATCAATGAATTATTGGTTTTACCTGTAGTGTATTTAAGTCAAAGTGGTAGTGAGAAAATTTATAAAGAGGATAAATACTTATGGGATGAAATTATCAAACATGATTTAATCACCGGAAAAAGAAAATTGATTAAATATTTTTCTCTTATTTCAAGTTCTATTATCGTAAATAGATATAAATTCTTAGTATTAGGGGGTAATAATCATAATTTTATAGGCCATAGTTATGAGGATCATGATTTTTTTGCAAGATTGCTTTTTTGTACAACAAATTTTTCAAACACTCCAAAAGCATTATGTTATGATGAGGGAACTTGGAATATAAGAAAATTTAAAGGTTTTAGAGCTTGGTTCTCTTTGCTTGGGTATGAAATGAGTTTTCATGGAATTTATATGTATCATTTTTATCATGAAGAGCCTAATCAAAATAATTATATGTCTTATAGGTATAAAAATCATAAAATATTTTATAAGAATTTGGCCAATTTAAAAAATTATCAAATTAAACCATTGCTTGATAAAGATGCTTTAAAAAATAATATTTTATTACTTTGTTCTAGAGAAAAATTGATATTAAATTCTTTGCATGGTGTTCTTGTATATATAGGTAATATAATAAGTAAAAACGAAAAGTATTTTTTTGAAGATGAAAAATTTAATCAAGATAAATTGCTAGATTTTTTAAAACAAAATAATATAAATAAGATTTTGTTTCCAAATCCTTATGGAAATGAAAAAAGATTAAAAATATATAAATTTGCAAAATCAGAAAATATTGATTTTGTATGTTTTGACAGAGGAGCATTGCCTGATAGTTGGTTTTTTGATACCAATGGTTTTAATTATGATTCAAATTTATATAATGAAGAAAATTGGAATAAAGTTTTAAGTAAATCTCAAATTTTAGAATGTAAAGAATATATCAATAGTATTATAAATGGAAATAATTTTTTAGAAAAGCAAGGAAAAAGAAATTTTAACTATTTGAAAGATAAATTTTTTGTTAACGATAAAAAGATAGTTTTTGTTCCGTTGCAAGTTGAAAGCGATACTGTTGTAAAATATTTTACATATAAACCTTTTGATTGGAGTGGTTTTTTAGATATAATAAATGATACGGCTTTTAAATTAAGACAAACTCATATTTTTTTAGTGAAAAAGCATCCTCTCAGCTTAAAAATAGCGAAATCTAAGTATAAGAATTTAAATTTTATTTCAAATAAGACAAATATTATTGATGCAATTAGTTTTTGTGATGTGGTGGTTACGTTGAATTCGGGTGTTGGGCTTTATGCTATGATAATGAATAAGCCTTGTATAAATTGTGCTAATGCATTTTATAACTTTCAAGGTTTAAATTTTCAAGCTTATAATAGTGATGAACTTTTGAGATTTTTGGTTTCAGATTTGAAAATTGATTATAATAAAGTTTTAAAATTTATATGGTACCTAAAAAATAATTTTTATAGTTTTGGAAAATCTTATTATAAAAAAAGTTTTAACAATGGTAGATTCTATAATAAAGTTTATAAAATAGATTTTTATAAAATAGTTGTAGAAAATCAATGTTTTTTAGATGTTAAAAATATTGATAAAGTTTCATATAATTTTCAATCTTTAATTTACACCCCTTATAAGTTTGAGTTATATAACAAAAATATTTTTATAAAATTTTTTGATCTATTGATTCCTGATTGGGTTAAATCTAAAATATCTCATTTTAGATTTTATAGAATATTAAAGAAAATATTATATACTAAAAAATAATTTTTTATTCAGGATATTATAAGTATGAATATAACTGTTGTTGGTATAGGGTATGTTGGACTCGCAAATGCTTTATTGCTATCTGAAAAACACCGGGTTGTTGTTACAGATATTGATAAAAATAAAGTTGATTTAGTAAATTCTAAACAATCACCCATAAAAGATAAATTAATAGAAGAATATTTTAAGAAAGAAAGTATAAATCTTATTGCAACTTTAAATAAGAAATATGCTTTTGAAAATGCAGAGTATATTATTATAGCAACACCGACTAATTATGATTCAAAAAATGACTATTTCGATACTTCTAGTATTGAAAGTGTTGTTAGTGAAATTTTGCAATATAATACCTCAGCTATTATTATTGTAAAAAGTACTATTCCAATTGGTTATATTGATAATTTAAAATATAAATTTCATACAAATAATATAATTTTTTCTCCTGAATTTTTAAGAGAAGGTAGTGCATTGTATGATAGTTTATATCCTAGCAGAATTGTTATAGGTGAAAAAAGTGCTAGAGCTGAAGCAGTAGCTCGATTATTTACAGATTCTTGTTTGAAAAATGATGTAAAAGTATTATTTACAGGATCTCAAGAAGCTGAAAGTATTAAACTTTTTGCTAATACATATTTAGCAATGAGAATTGGATTTTTTAATGAATTGGATACATACGCTAGGGTTAACAAATTGGATACCGAAGAAATTATTAGCGGAGTAAGTGCTGATCTGAGAATTGGTGATTATTATAATAATCCAAGTTTTGGGTATGGGGGATATTGTTTACCAAAAGATACTAAGCAACTTTTAGCTAATTTTTTAAAAAGTTCAACACCTAATATCCTAATAGAATCTATTGTTAAAACTAATGAAATAAGAAAAAAATATATTGCGGATTTAATCCTCTCAAAATCTAAAAAAACAATAGGGATATATAGGTTGTTAATGAAAAAAGATTCAGATAATTTTAGAAATTCTGTTGTATTGGATTTGATCGATTATTTAAAAGAATATAATAAAAATATAATCATTTATGAGCCATTTTTAGATACAGCCTCTTTTGGTACATGTTTTGTTGAAAAAAAATTATCTATATTTATACAAAATTCTGATTTAATAGTTGCAAATCGAGTTGATGATAATATATTGCAATATAAATATAAAGTTTTTACAACAGATATTTTCAAAAGTGATGTGTAATTAAGATTAAGGAAAAAACAATGAAAACCGTAGGCGTAGTTATCCCAATCTATAATGTAGAAAAATATTTAAGAGAATGTTTAGATAGTGTTGTTAATCAAACTTATAAAAATTTACAAGTTGTACTTGTAAATGATGGTAGCACAGATGAAAACTCACTCAATATAGCCAAAGAATATACTTTAAAAGATGAAAGATTTATACTTTTTGATAAGGAAAATGGGGGTTTATCTTCAGCTCGTAATGTAGGCATAGAATTCTTTAGTAAAGAATATGATTTTAAAAACATTACCCAAGAATTAAAAGAAAACTCCTTAGTAGATTTTAAACTAGACAATAAAGATAATCCTTATAATATTTATAAAATATATAAAAGTTCAAATTTCTTTAAAAATAAAGATGAACTTTTAAATTTTAAAGCTCCTGATATTGATTATATTATCTTTTTAGATTCTGATGATTATTGGGAATTAAATTGTATAGAAGAATGTGTTCCTAGAATGGATGGTGTTGAAGTGGTTTGGTTTGAT
>NZ_MJXL01000030.1:0-88284 GCF_001762785.1 Campylobacter sp. BCW_6463 | reverse complement strand
GTTTACTCTCCTACTTGTTAAAAATTTCATCCTGATAATTTTAAAATTATTGGGATGGATGTTTTTAAGGTTGTTAAACTCTTTTTAGATTACAATCATTCTTTTAAAGTATTTTAAAAACTCAGCTAAGATTAACAATAAATCATTTTAAATTATTTTAAGACGATTAAAAAGAAGTGAAGAGGATTGAAGATTAAAAATTAACTTTTTAAAATCCTTGCAAGTTTAAGCAAATTTGAAATCAAGAATTCTTTTTTTACGAGTTTAGGATTGGTTTTAAGTTCGTATTCGCTTTTAAGTAAAAGAGTGAAAATTTCTTTATATTGTTCGATTTTTAAACTAAAGGCTTGAGAGCTTAAATTTTGTCCCACTTGAGGGGGTGGAGTGTAGCCTAAAAGCTCTTTAAAATCAATTTTGCCATTGACTTTAACATAAAGTGCGATTTTAAATAAACGATAAAAAGAATTATATAAAGAGTTGATTAAAGCGATTTCATTAAAATTATCTAAAATTTTTTCAAGTTCGCTTTTAAAGTCTTGTTTTTTTAAAATTTTATCAAAAAAGCTTTCAAAACTTCCTGTATTTAAACTATAGCAGTATTGTTCTATGGTTTTTTCATCTACTTTTAAACCACTAAATTTATTAAGCTCACTCGCAGCAAGATACAAGTTTTCATCAAAACTTGTAAAAAGAGTAAATAAAGCATTTTGAGTGATTTCAACCCCTAGTTGTTTTGCTTTTATTCTTAAAAGTTCCACGCCTTCTTTAGCTCCGTTAGCTTTAAAAAATCTTGCAAAATGAGGAGAGAAAATTTTTTCTATGTCACTTTGCTTTGAACTTTCATCATAAAATTCTAAAAGAAAGAAGTTGTCCGCATTGTTTTTGCAAAGTTCGACTAAAATTTTAAGATCCTTTGTTGGAATTTTTTTAGAAGTTTTGATTTCTAGTAATTTTTTTTCGCTAAAAAGCGATCCTGCGCTTAAAAAATCACTCGCACGAGTGAAGTTGTATTCTTCAAAAAAAAGCTTTAGAGTTTCATCGGGTTTATATTTTTCTTTTATAAATTCAGCATAAAGTTCGCTTTGAAAATTATCTGCTCCATAAAGAAAGAAAAAATTAGGTATTGAATCTTTAGAAAGCAGGGTTTGAAGCTCTTTTCTATACATTTTCTTCCTTTATAAGTCTTTGGGTGATTTTAGCATAAATTTTCGCCATAACTATATCTGCTTCCATGATTTGTACTTCAACACTTTCTAGTAAATTCACACGCGTATCATAAAGGATTATATCCGCTCCTTTGATTTCATCATCTAGTTTAGCTATGCAAACTCCATCATTTTGCACAATCAAAGCTTTAAATTTTTTGCCTATATTTTTAGCTGCCCATCTAGCAAATTTTCTATCCATAAAATCAAAAGCAACCTTATCTGCCTCTCTTTCAAGAGTGCTAAGACTCTCGCAAGTGCTTTCTATGTTTAAAAGCAGATAATTAAAAAGTTTTTCATCGTTTTTTTGTTTGGCTTTTAAAAGTCTGTGCAAAATAAGATCAGAATATCTTCTTATAGGGCTTGTAAAATGTGAGTATTTATCAAAACCCAAACCAAAATGTCCCGCATTTACGCTAGAATATTCCGCTTTTTTTTGTGCTTTGATGATGAGTTTATCTACTTCTGCTCTTAAATTTAACTCATCGGCTAAAGCTTGTATATCGCGTATGAGCTCAGGAAGATTGGGCTTAAAATTTACATCGATTCCGAGTTCGCGTAATTCATTTAAAAGCTTATCGATTTTTCTTGAATCAGCACTTAAGTGATTTCTAAAAACACCTATATCTATGAGTTTTGCTGCGGCTTTATTAGCTAAAAGCATACAATCTTCGATCAAATTATGCGAAGGCGTGTCTTTTTCAAAAACTGTGCTTTTTAGACTTAAATTTTCATCTAAATTCATTCTTAATTCTTCGGTGCGAAATTCAAAAGCATTTTTAAGACGCATTTTGTGTAAATTTTTTGTTATTTCAAAAAGCTCATAAAGCCATGAAAGCTCTTTTAAATCAGGTTTTTGTATCAAAATTTCATCAACTTCATCGTAATTAAAACGGCGTTTTGAGTTGATAATACCTTCAAAAAGTTCTTCTTTGATGACTTTATTTTCATGATCGAGCGTGATTTTAAAACAATACGCTAAGCGATCTAAATGAGGTTTTAAAGAACAGATATTTTCACTTAAAGGACGAGGTAACATAGGTATGGCAATATGTGGAAAATAAATAGAAAATCCACGATTTCTTGCTTCTTTATCTATAGCACTATAAGCATAAACATATTCGCTAACATCAGCAATAGCTACATAAATTTCTCGTTTTTGAGTGTCAAAATAAATCGCATCATCAAAATCTTTTGCATGTATAGGATCTATAGTGCAAAAAGGCAGGGCTCTTAAATCCATGCGATTTTCATACATACTCGCATCAACACTATCGCCGTTTGCTAGGGCTTCTTTGATACAAGCGTCGCTAAATTCGTTATTTTTATTAAAAAGAGCTAAGGAGATTTTTTCATCTATACTTTCATCATCAATATGCCCTAAAACTTCTATGATATTGTTATTTTCATTTTCTATTTTTAAAACTGTTCCTAAAGGTAGCGATTTTAAGGATTTTTGAGAAGCTTTTAAGGCAGTGCTTAATCCTGTTTTGATATTCATTCCAAGTACGGCTTCGCCATACCTTTTGGTGATTACTAAAGAGGTTTCATTGGCTATTTTTAGAACCAAAATTACCTTTGCACTAGGGCGTTTTTTCTTTAAAGGTAGAAGTTTTACCGCAACTATATCTTTATAGTTTGCACCTTTTAGGTTTTTGTTTTCTATCAAAAGATCTTTTTTGAAACTTTCATCAAAGCATTGTAAAAAACCTGTGCCTTTGCTCGAAATATCAAGCACCCCAAAGGCAAAACCATTGTTAAGATAGTATTTGTTTTTGTGTTCTTTGATGATGTGATTGGCTAAAAGTTCTCTTAAAATTTGTTTAAATTCATTGCTTACTTCGTGAGAGCCAATGCCATAACTAAGACTGTTTAAAAATTCTTTCACTTTTGATACTTTATGATTTTTTGTAAAATTCTTACATAAAGTTTATAAAAAAAATATGAAATTTATACTTTAATTGCTATAATAATACCTTTAATTTTTGAATTTTTAAGGAGTGAATATGGCTATTACGGTATATTATGATAAAGATTGTGATTTAAATTTAATCAAATCAAAAAAAGTAGCAATTATAGGTTTTGGCTCTCAAGGACACGCTCATGCCATGAATTTAAGGGATAATGGCGTAAATGTAATTATCGGACTTCGCGAAGGTAGTGTAAGTGCTGTTAAAGCAAAAAATGCTGGTTTTGAAGTAATGAGTGTAAGTGAGGCTTCTAAGACAGCAGATGTGATTATGATTTTAGCTCCTGATGAAATTCAAGCAGATATTTTTAATGTCGAAATAAAACCAAATTTAAGTGAAGGTAAGGCTATAGCTTTTGCACACGGTTTTAATATCCACTATGGTCAAATTGTTGTTCCAAAAGGTGTAGATGTTATTATGATAGCACCTAAAGCACCAGGACATACAGTAAGAAATGAATTTACTTTAGGAGGTGGAACTCCTTGCTTGATAGCCATCCATCAAGATGAAAGTAAAAATGCTAAAAATTTAGCCTTAAGTTATGCAAGTGCGATTGGGGGCGGACGCACAGGTATTATAGAAACAACCTTTAAAGCTGAAACAGAAACAGATCTTTTTGGTGAACAAGCCGTGCTTTGTGGTGGACTTAGTGCTTTGATTCAAGCAGGTTTTGAGACTTTAGTTGAAGCAGGTTATGAACCTGAAATGGCTTATTTTGAGTGTTTGCATGAAATGAAACTCATTGTGGATTTGATTTATCAAGGTGGTATTGCAGATATGCGTTATTCTATCTCAAATACTGCAGAATACGGCGATTACATCACAGGGCCAAAGATTATTACTGAAGAGACTAAAAAAGCGATGAAAGGTGTTTTAAAAGATATACAAAATGGTGTTTTTGCAAAAGATTTTATCTTAGAACGCCGTGCAGGTTTTGCTAGAATGCATGCAGAACGCAAAAATATGAATGATTCTTTGATAGAAAAAACAGGGCGTAATTTGCGCGCTATGATGCCTTGGATCAGTGCTAAAAAATTAGTAGATAAAGATAAGAACTAAACATTGTCAAAGAAAAAATTAGTTCAAATTCAGCGTTATTTAATCATAGCTATACTTTTTTTACTTTGTATAGCTTTAGCTTTGGGAATTTTAGTAAAATATCAAAATTCCCAAGATGTTTCTTCTGCTAAGCCGGATTATTTTGTTGATAAACAAGAAGATTTAATTTCATCAAACAAAGATCATTACGAAATTGGTATTTTTCAAGAGAGTGAGTTTGATAATAATAAATCTGTAAGTATTTTAGAGCAAAAAATTCAAGAAATTGATGATTTAAATACAAGTTTAAATGAGCAAAATTTAAGCAGTGTGGAGCAGAATTTAAGTTTAGAACAAAATCAGAGTTTAGAGCAAAATTTTATTCCAAAAGATATAAATTTAACCCAAGATCAAAATTTAACTTTTGATGAAGATATTCATTTAAATAAAATTTCTAAAAAACCAAAACTTGCTATTATTATCGATGATATGGCAAATGCAAGTCAGGTTAGAGGTTTAAAAGCTTTAAATTTAAAGTTAAATCCTTCTTTTTTTCCGCCAGATAAAAACCATAGCGAAACGCCAAAACTTGCTTTAAAATTTGATTTTTATATGGTGCATTTACCTTTAGCAGCGATTAATTACAATAAACCCGAGCTTGATACTTTAAATCCAAATGATAGCAAAGAAAGAATTTTTAAAAAAATCAAGCAAATTAAAAAAGATTTTAAGGATTTAAGATATATCAATAATCACACAGGAAGTTTATTTACAAGCAATGAAGAAGCTATGAGAAAGCTTTACGAGGCTTTAAAAAATCAAAATATATTTTTTGTAGATTCTAAAACTATAGGAAATTCTAAGGCAAATAAAATCGCTAAAGAACTCAGTATGCCTTATATACAAAGAGATGTGTTTTTGGATAATGAAGATGATGTTAATTATGTTAAAAAACAACTTCAAAGCGCAGTAAAACTTGCACAAAAAAAAGGTTTTGTTATAGCCATAGGACATCCTAGGAAAAATACTTTTAAAGCCTTAGAGCAAAGTAAGGATTTGTTAAAAGGCGTTGATCTTGTGTATTTGAGTGAAATTTATGGCAAGTGAAATTTTGCCTGATGAATTTTTGAAACTTTTTAAAGATTTAAAAAAGCCTCCTAAAAAATTACACTACAAAGGAAATTTATCTTTATTAAGACAAGATAAAATCGCTATTATAGGTTCAAGGCGTATGAGTGTTTATACGAAAAATTGTGTTTTTTCCTTAGTGAGTATGCTTAAAAATACCCATCTTTGCGTGGTAAGTGGCGGTGCTTTGGGTGTGGATATCACTGCAAGTATGGCAGCTATGCCAAATACTATAGGTATTTTTGCTAATGGTTTAGATCAAATTTATCCAAGAACTAATGAAAAAATCATTAAACAAATTTATGAAAACGCTTTAGCTTTAAGCGAATACGAAGATGATTATTTGCCAAAAAATTATGACTTTTTACTAAGAAACCGTTTGGTTATTGCTTTAAGCAAGGCTGTTGTGGTTGCACAAGCAGATATAAAAAGTGGTTCTATGCAAAGTGCAAGGCTTGCTTTAGAGCTTAATAAGCCTTTATATGTTTTACCGCAAAGACTAGGAGAAAGCACAGGGACTAATTTACTTTTAAAGGAAAATAAAGCAAAGTTAATCTGTGATTTTAAAGAATTTGTAAGTGAGTTTGCAAGTATAGATATAAATCAAGATGAATTTTTAGAGTTTTGTAAAAAAGGTGTGAGTGTTGATGAGGCTTTAAAAATTTATGGACAAAAAGTTTATGAATACGAACTTGAGGGAAAAATTTCCATAGAAGGGCTTTTTATAAGGGTTTTAGTATGAGAGCTTTGGCTTTAGATGTAGGTTTAAAACGCATAGGTGTAGCGCTTTGCGTAGATAAAAAGATCGCTTTACCTTTAGATGCAGTTTTAAGAAAAAATCGCAATCAAGCCGCTAATGAAATCAAAAATTTACTTAAAATACATGAAATTTCTTTACTCATTGTAGGCATTCCTAAGGGTGGGTCAAGTGAAGAAGAAATGACAAGACGCATTAAGCATTTTGTTTCTTTGCTTGAATTTGATAAAGAAATTTGCTTTGTAGATGAAAGCGGAACAAGTAAAGAAGCTTTAGAATACGGCGTAGCAAATACACGCAAAAAAGATGGTAAATTAGACTCTTTGGCTGCTTTTATCATGATAAAGGATTATTTTGCTCTCTAGAATAGAAAAACTTTATACCAAAGATGAAATGCAAAATATTTTATCTTCTTTTACTCAAGAAAAAAATGTTTGCGTATTTGCAAATACTTTAAAAATTAGCACTGAAGAATTAGAAAAAGAATTTTTAAAACAAAATTTAAAATTTAAAAAGATTAATGCTTATTGTTATTTGTTTGACGCCAAAGATAAAGCCATCTTAAGTTCTATGAAAGCTTTTAATGAGGCGTACTTTTATATACAAAATTATTCTTCTTATTTGTGTGCTTTAAATTTAGAGGTCAAAGCAGGGCAAAGTGTTCTTGATATGTGTGCAGCTCCGGGTGGCAAAAGTATCAATCTTGCAAATTTTATGCAAAATACAGGTTATTTAGCTTGCAATGAGATGAGTAGGGATAGATTTTTTATTTTGCAAAAAAATCTTAAAAATTACGGCGTGAATGCTAAAGTTTTTATGAAAGATGGTAAAAATATAGGCAATTTATGTCCTTTAAAATTTGATAAAATCTTACTCGATGCGCCTTGTTCAACTTTTGCTAAAATAGGTTTTGATTTAGAAAAAAGTTATAAAGAAATCAAAAATATTGCAAAAACTCAAAAAAAACTTCTACATTCTGCTTTAAAGGCATTAAAAATAGGTGGAGAGCTTGTATATAGTACTTGCACCTTTACCAAGGAAGAAAATGAAGAAGTGATAGAGAATGCTTTAAAAAGCGAGTTTAAATTAGATCTTTTAGATATTGATTTGGAAAATGTTGAGGCTAAAGCAGGGCAAAGTGAAGAATTTGCTGAAATTTCAAAATGCAGACGGATTTTACCAAGCTTAGACTATGATGGATTTTTTATAGCTAAGCTTAGGAAATTATGTTAATTAATAAAATTATTCACATTTAAATACTAATTCATAAAAAAACTTAAAAAACAATAAATAATTTTTTCTTTATTTTAAAGCTTAAAGTTCTATTTTTAAGTACTTTGAAAAGAAAATCACAGCGTGAAAAGGCTGTGAATAAAGTTGAAATTTTTTTAACCTTAAAAAGATGAAATTAGTCTGATTGTATTTTTTGCAGTTTTGGAGCTATTACAGCTTGACAATATCCTTGATTGGGATTATTTGTAAAATAATGTTGATGATAGTTTTCAGCTTTGTAGTAAGTTTGCAATCTTGAAATTTTAGTAACTATTTTTTTGCTTAATATTTTTTGCTGTTCTTCGATGAAATTTTGAGCTAAAATTTTATCTTCTTCATTTTCGTAAAAGATTATTGAGCGATATTGTATACCAATATCTCCACCTTGTTTATCTATACTTGTTGGATCATGAATTTTAAAAAAGAGTGTTAAGATTTCAAGAAGAGAGATTTGTTTTTCATCATAATTTATTTTGACAACTTCTATGTTGCCATCACCATTGCACACGCTTTCATAGCTAGGATTTGGATTTCCTCCGCTATATCCAACTTCAGTATCGATTACACCTTTTAGGCGTTCAAATACAGCTTCAACACACCAAAAACAACCACCACCTAAAACGATATTTTTCATTGTGAGTTTTCCTTGAGTTTAGCCCTTTGAAGGGCTAGGATTATTTGTAGTTTTTGATTGCTTTTTCTAAAATTTCAATTGCAGCTTTTTCATCTTTGAAATCTTGTACTTTAACCCATTTGTTTGGCTCTAAAATTTTATAAGTTTCAAAGAAATTTTTGATTTTATTTAAAGTTGCTTGTGGTAAATCTGTGTAAGTTTTTATATTATCATATCTTGCATCTATTTTTGAATTTGGAACCGCAAGAAGTTTTTCATCCATTCCGCTTTCATCTTCCATGATTAAAACACCGATTAAGCGACAAGGAATCACAGCTCCAGCTTGGATAGGATATTCATTAAGTACTAAAATATCCACAGGATCACCATCATCAGCCAAAGTATTGGCAATAAAACCATAGTTTGCTGGGTAAAACATCGCGCTAGCCATAACGCGGTCTACCATGATAGCACCACTATCTTTATCGATTTCATATTTTATGTTTGAGCCGTATGGAATTTCGATTACGGCATTGATTTTATTTGGAATATCTCCGATTTTGATTTTGCTTAAATCCATTTTTTCTCCTTATATACTTTGAATTTTTTTAATCAGTTCTTTCATATCTGCGACGATAGGTTCGATAGTGCGCTCTCCATCGATAATAAAATGAAGTTTTTTCTTTTGATAAAAATCTAAAATTTCATTTAAAGGTTCTGTATAAACTTTCATTCTATTGTAAAACACTTCTTCATTATCATCTGCACCACGATTTCTGCCTAGAACTCTTTCTTTGGCAACTTCTTCGCTTACTCTTACTTCTATGACACCTTTAAGACAAATTTCATTTTGCTCACTTAAAACCTTGTCAAATTCCATCATTTGTTCTACGCTTCTTGGATAGCCATCGATGATGATAGTTTTAGTTGGAGCAGCTTTTAGTGCGCAAACTATAGTATTTACAACAACATCTAAAGGAACAAGATTGCCTTTGGAGATAAAACTATCTATAGTTTTTCCAAGCTCACTCCCACTTGCTACTTCAGCTCTTAAAAGATCTCCTGTTGAATAGTGTGTAATATTTGTCGCATCTGCTTGTGCGATTAAACTGGCATCGGTAGTTTTTCCACTACCTGGTGCACCTATGATTAAAAACAATTCTTTCATTTTATATTCTCCCTTAGTTTGATTCCTAATTCTCTCATTGCTTCATTATTAGCAGGCGATGGTGCATCTGTCATTAAGCATTGTGCTCTTTGGGTTTTTGGAAAGGCTATAACCTCTCTTATGCTGTTTGCCCCTGTAACTAGCATGATGAGTCTATCAAGTCCTATAGCGATACCTCCATGTGGTGGAGCACCAAAACTTAAAGCATCAAGTAAGAAACCAAATTTTTCTTTTTGTTGTTCTTCATCGATATTTAAAAGTTTAAATACTTTTTGCTGAATATCGTTTTTATGGATTCTTATACTACCTCCACCTAGCTCAACGCCGTTTAGTACTACATCATAAGCGATAGATGAAATTTCTTCTAAATCAGTCTCATCGATATTTTTTGGCATGGTAAAAGGATGGTGCATCGCAGAATAACTTCCGTCATCATTTTGCTCAAACATAGGAAAATCAACAACCCATAAGAATTCTAAGGCATTTGGATCTATAAGATTTAACTCGTTAGCTAAGAAAATTCTAAATCTTCCCATATAATCAAGCACGGTTTTTTTAGCTCCTGCACCGAAAAATACCACATCTCCTATTTCAAGTTCACAGCGTTTGCTGAGTTCATTTAAATCTTCTTCGCTAAAGAATTTGCAAAGTGGACCTTTAAGTCCATCTTCTTTAACTTGTATGAAAGCCAAACCCTGAGCGCCAAATTTACGCACAAATTCTTCAAATCTTTGCATTTGTCTTTTTGAAAAAATAGTATCGCCTTTTGGAACGCGTATGGCTTTGATGCGATTTTTCTTTGTATCTTTGGCGATATTTGCAAAAATTTCATTATTTGACTTAGCGAAAATATCAATAACATCAATAAATTTAAGATCAAATCTTAAATCCGGCTTATCAGAGCCATAATTCTCCATAGCTTCTTTGTATTGCATTTGTCTAAAAGGGGTTTGAATTTCTTTGCCGCAAGCTTTGAAAATATCTTTTAAAAAAGTTTCAGCTACATTGATCACATCTTTTTGTTCGCAAAAACTCATTTCAACATCAATTTGTGTGAATTCAGGTTGGCGATCAGCTCTTAAATCTTCATCTCTAAAACATTTTGCGATTTGAAAATAACGATCAAAACCGCTACACATTAAAAGTTGTTTGAAAAGCTGAGGGCTTTGTGGAAGAGCATAAAATTCACCCTGATGCACACGAGAAGGCACGAGATAATCTCTTGCGCCTTCAGGAGTGGCTTTGGTAAGAATAGGGGTTTCAACTTCTAAAAATCCCATATTTGCCAAAGAATTTCTAGCTGCTATACAAGCTTTAGAACGCAGGGCAAAATTTTCATAAAGTTTAGGATTTCTTAAATCTAAAAAGCGATATTTTAAACGTAATTCTTCATTTACACTTTCATCAGCGATGGCAAAAGGAGGCACGGCGCTTTCATTTTCTATGGTAAGTTTAGAAACAACTACTTCGATTTCTCCTGTTTTTAATTTAGGATTTAAAAGTCCTTCACCACGCGGACGAATAGTACCTTCTGCAATAAGTACAAATTCATTTCTTGCATTGGAAGCGATTTCATGGGCTTCTTTGCTATCATTTGGATCGCAAACAAGTTGGATAATACCACTTCTATCTCTTAAATCTATAAAAATAACTCCACCATGATCGCGGTAGCTATTTACCCAACCGCAAAGTTTAACGCTTTGACCAACATGGGAAATTCCCAAGTCTGTATTATAATGACTTCGCAAATTTATTCCTTGAAAAAGATTTTTTAAGATAATGAGCAAAATTATAGTATTTTTATTCTTTTGCTTTGCTAAGATTTGATATAATTTTTTATGCAAAATAAAATAGATCATAAGAATATTAAAAAAATTGGACTTGTTACGCGACCCAATGTGAGTTTAGATAAGGAAATTTTAAAACTTCAATCGATTTTATCTATATATAAAGTTGAACTTGTTTTGTTTAAAGAAAGTTCTGAAATTTTAAATTTGCCAAAGTATGGATTGGATGATTTGTTTAAAATATCTGATTTTGTTATTTCTTTAGGTGGAGATGGAACTTTGATTTCTTTATGCCGTAAAGCTTGTGAATATGATAAAGCAGTTTTAGGAATTCATGCTGGACATTTAGGTTTTTTAACAGATTTTAAAGTTGATGAAGCTGAAAATTTTTTTCAAGCTTTTTTTCAAGGAGAATTTAGAATAGAAAAGCCTTATTTGTTAAGTGTTTTTTTAGAAGATAAGCAAGGAAAAATTTTAGAAAAATTGGCTTTTAATGATGTGGTTATCAGTAAAAATAATCAAGCATCTATGGCTCATATAGAAGTTTTTAGAAAAGAAAAGAAATTTAATGAATATTTTGGAGATGGGCTTATTGTTGCAACTCCTGCGGGTTCAACAGCTTATAATTTAAGTGCAAATGGACCCATAGTTTATACTTTAGCTCAAGCTTTTATCTTAACTCCTGTTTGTTCTCATTCTTTAACACAACGCCCTATTGTCTTGCCAAAAGGTTTTGAAATAGAGATTATGGCAAAGGATTGCGTACTTTGTATTGATGGGCAAGAAAATTATAAAATGAATGATTTTAAAAGTATAAAAGTGGGTTTAAGTGATAAAAATGTGGCTTTAATTCACCCAAAAAATAGGGATTATTTTCAAATTTTAAAAGAAAAATTACACTGGGGAAATTGATGATAAATAGAATTTTTATGAAAGAAAATCTTGGTTTTAAAAAGGCTGAGCTTGAAATTTCTAAAGGGCTTACCGTTTTTACAGGGCTAAGTGGAGCTGGAAAATCGGTCTTGTTTAAAGGAATTTTATCCGCATTTTCTTTGAGTGAAAGTGAGGCTAAAATTGTCGAAATAGAGCTAGATGATAAGTTAGATTTAGAAAGTTTTGGCATAGAAAGTGAAGAGGAGAATGTTTTTAAGCTTTTAAAAGAAAAAAACACAAAATATTTTATTAACAATCAAAGCATAGCGAAAAAAAGTTTGCAAAATTTAAGTAAAACTTTTATTAAGTATTTAAGCGCAAAGGAAAATAACGAATTTGGAAATGAAAAATTTTTAAATCTCTTAGATGCCTTGGAAATGCAAGAAAATACAAATTTTGTTTCCTTTTTGGAAGATTTTAAAAAAGATTTTAATGCTTATAGTCAAATTTCTAATGAGCTTAATGCAATTTTAGAAGAAGAAAAAAAAGTAGAAGAATTAAAAGAATTAGCTAGAGTGCAAATTGAAAAAATTTCAAGCATTAATCCTAAAATAGGTGAGTATGAAGAGCTTTTAATACTTAAAAAGAAGCTTTCTAAAAAAGATAAATTAGAAGAAGCTTGGAGTAAGGCAGAGCGTATTTTTGAGCTTGAAAAAGTTGTTATTGAAGCTTTAAATTTAAGCGAAGTTGATGCGAGTTTTTTTAGTGAATGTTTAAATGAATTACGCGTGATTTGTGAAAATCAAAAAATGGAAGATTTGGATTTTGATGTGGAGACACTTTTAGATCGCATTGAAAATTTATCCTATCTCATCAAGCGTTATGAAAGCATAGAAAATGCTTTAGAAGTTTTAAAACAAAAAAAACATGAACTAGAACATTATGAAAATTTAAGTTTTGAAAAAAAAGAACTTGAAAAAAAATTTCAAGAATCAAAACAAAAATTAGAAGAAAAAGCACAAATTTTAACTCAAACAAGAAAGAAAAACCTTAGAAAATTAGAAAAATGTTTAAATAATTATCTTAAAGAACTTTATATGAAAGATGCAAGTTTGACGCTTAAAGAAAGTGGAAAAATTTCAATTTTAGGCAAAGATGAGATAATACTAGATATTAATTTAGCTCATTTAAAAAATTTAAGTTCAGGTGAATTAAATCGCTTAAGACTTGCTTTTATAGCCACAGAATGTAAAATTTTAAATGCAGGTAAAGGGATATTATTTTTAGATGAAATCGATGCAAATTTAAGTGGAAAAGAGGCTATGAGTATAGCTAAGGTTTTAGAGGAGCTTTCTAAGTTTTATCAAATTTTTGCTATTTCTCATTTACCCCAACTTTCCTCTAAGGCGCATAATCATTTTTTAGTTGAAAAAAATGGCGAAGAAAGTAAGGTAAAAAAGCTTGATCAAAAAGAAAGAATTAAAGAGCTTGCTAGGATGGTAAGTGGAGAGCTTGTTAGTGATGAAGCAATCGAATTTGCTAAGACCTTGTTTAAGAATTAAGCGGATTTTTTATTTTACTATGTTAAAATATATAACTATAAAATTTCCCTATCTTTTGAAATAAATATATTAAAAATTTTAGATATAAAGGTATTTTACGCACTATGAATAAGAAAATTTTAATTATTGATGATAATAAAATGCTCGGCAAACTTTTAGCTAAAAAAATTCAAATGACTTTAGATTATGAGGTAGATATTGCTTTTGGTTTTGCTGAAGCTAAGGAGTTAATGAACAATAATTATTTTTTAGCTTTTGTGGATTTATGTTTACCGGATGCCCCAAATGGTGAAGTTGTGGATTATGTTATAGAAAAGAAAATTCCTGCTATTGTTCTTACGGCTAGTGGTGATAAGGCTACTAAAGAAAAATTTATGGATAAAGATATATTAGATTATATTTTTAAAGAAAGTGAAACTTGCGTTGATGAGATTATTAGTTCTATTATAAAACTTAATCAATATGCAAAAACTAAAGTGATTTTAGCTATGAGTAAGCTACCTGAACGTAATGAAATTAAAAAAATACTTACTCAAAGACAATTTAATGTTTTAGCTGCAGCTCATGGTGAAGAAGCAATGAGTTATTTAAATGATAATAATGATGTTAAGCTTATTATAGCAGATGTCAATATGCCAGTAATTAGTGGTTTTGAGCTTTTAACTCAAGTAAGAGAGCGTTTTAGTGATGATGAATTAGGTGTGATTCTTTTGGGGGATTATAATGATTCATTTGAAGCGAATTCTTTTAAAAATGGAGTTAATGAGTATTTGCTCAAGCCTTTAAGCAAAGAAAGCTTTAATTGCCGCTTAGATCGTTGTTTATCTTATATGGATGATAAAAAATTTTTAAGCACTTATAATGTTTTAGATCCTGTATCTGGGGTTAAAAATTATAATGCTTTAATCGATGGAATAGATGATTATTTTAATGAAATAGCAACAAAAGACGAGGAATTTGCTTTTGCTTTCTTAGATATAGATAATCTTCAAATGATTAACGATGAATACGGTCGTGAAGTTGGTGATGAAGTAATTAAAATCTGCGCTAATGAAATAGTTAATGAAACTAAAGGAAGAGATCTTGTAGGTAGATATAGTGCAGAAAAAATTTGTATTTTACTTAAAAATATATCCCAAGAAAGAGCGATTAAAATCTTTTCTCGTATACGAGTAAATATAAAAAAGGCCGGTGTTTTAGTTAATTTAGATGAAGTCTTTTTTACAGCTTCTATAGGCGTGGTTTTTGGAAAAAGTGGAGATAAGATTGATTCTTTGGTTGATAAAGCAAGTAAAATATTGTCTCAAGCAAAAGATAATGGCAAGGATAGAGTTGAAGTATGTTCTTAAATCTTGATTTTCAAGATGGTTTAAGGATTGTTGATACGCATTGCCATCTAGACAGTGAAGCATTTAAAGATGATTTAGATGAAACTTTAAATCGTGCTTTTAAAAATGGTATAGAGAAAATCATCATACCTGGTGCTGATATAAAAGACTTGCCTTATGCAGCTACAATTGCTCATAAATATAAAAATATTTTTTTTGCAGCAGGGGTGCATCCTTATGAAATTGATAATTATGATGAGAAAATTTTAAGGCAGTATTTATGCGATGAAAAGTGTGTAGCTGTAGGTGAATGTGGGCTTGATTATTTTCGTTTTAAAAGTGATCTTGCTGAAGAAATTCAAAAAGAAAAAGAAAATCAAAAAAAGATTTTTATCGCACAGCTCGAACTTGCTATTGAATTTAAAAAACCTGTTATCATCCACTCAAGAGAAGCAAATCATGATACTTATGAGATTTTACATGGGTATTCTAAGGATCTTGTAGGAGGAGTTTTACACTGCTTTAATGCAAGCGAACATTTGCTAACTCTTTTTGAAGAGGGATTTTATTTTGGTATTGGAGGAGTTTTAACTTTTAAAAATGCTAAGAAATTAGTTGAAATTTTACCTAAAATTCCAAAAGATAGACTACTACTTGAAACTGATGCTCCATATCTTACTCCAGAGCCTTATCGCGGTAAAAGAAATGAACCTTTGTTAACTCAATTTGTAGCAAACAAAATGTGTGAAGTATTGAATTTATCAAGAAAAGAGCTTTTAGAAATTTGTTTTAATAATTCTGAAAAATTATTTTTTAAAGGTTATTAATGAAAAAAATTTTATTGTGTTTTTTAATATGTTTTAATTTTCTTTTTGCACAAATTAATACTCCTGAATTTTACGAAAGACAAATGAATGTTTTAAGAAATTTGGATATTAACCCAAGTTTTATCAGTGATTTGATTTTTGTGCAAACTCAACAAGATATAAAATCAAAACATGCTCAAACTTTAATAGATAGTATGCAGAATTTTTCAAAAGTTACTCCTATGATAAGAAAAATTTTAGCCCAGCAGGAAGTTCCTGATGAGATTTTGTATCTAGCTATGGTTGAATCAGGCTTGAAAACTCATAGTGTTTCTAATGCCAAGGCTGTAGGGGTTTGGCAATTTATGCAACCAACAGCTAGAAATTTGGGTTTAAGAATCGATGCTTATGTTGATGAAAGGCG
Organism: Campylobacter sp. BCW_6463; assembly: GCF_001762785.1. NCBI lineage: Bacteria > Pseudomonadati > Campylobacterota > Epsilonproteobacteria > Campylobacterales > Campylobacteraceae > Campylobacter > Campylobacter sp. BCW_6463. Next base: position 72,353 of record NZ_MJXL01000030.1, on the reverse strand, counting down.
TGATCCGGTCAAGTCAACTTATGCCGCTACAAATTATTTAAAAGAGTTAAAAGAAGAATTTGGTAAATGGTATTTAGCGCTTTTAGCTTATAATTGTGGAAATGGTAAACTAAGACAAGCTATCAAGCAAGCAGGAAGTGATGATTTAAGTGTTTTATTGAACCCTGATAAGAAATATCTTTCTTTAGAAACCAGAAATTTTATAAGAAAGATTTTAACGCTTGCTTTTTTAGCCAATGATAGGGATTTTTTACTAGATAAGGATGCGTCTTTAATGAATTATGCTTTAAGCAACGAATTTGCAAAAGTTGATGTGCCTTCTTCTGCATCTTTAAAAGAAATAGCTAAGAATTTAAATATGGATCTTGCAACTTTTAAGAAATATAATCCACAATTTAAACATAATTTTACGCCTCCTGGTAAAGGGTATTATATGTATATACCACTTAATAAAGTAGCATTTTTTGATAAAAATTTTAAAGCAGAAAAACTTGCGAAGGTTGATACAACTATACCTATGACAAGAACTTATATTGTTAAGTCTGGTGACTCTTTATATAAAATAGCAAAAAATTATAATATAAGTGTTGATGAAATTCGAGAATTCAATAAAATAGCAAAAAATCATCTTAGCATTAATCAAAAATTAATTATACCAATCAAGGAGAATAAAAATGCAAATAAAAACAATTACACTAAAGTTGTCAGCCGTTAGTCTGGGGGCTTTATTTTTTAGTGGTTGTTTAGGCACTAGCTTTTTTTCTAGCTTGGATAATGCTCAAGTGTATTATCCTTCAAATGATTTTAAAAGCAGTCCTAGTTCTTCAGGGACTAAAGGAACGATGAAGCCTTATACTATCAACGGTAAAACTTATTATCCTACTGTTGTAGCAGTAGGCGAAACTGCTGATGGTATTGCGAGTTGGTATGGGCCAGGCTTTCACGGCAAGAAAACCTCTAATGGTGAAATCTATAATCAAAATGCTTTAACCGCGGCTCATAAAACTTTACCTATGAATACCATCTTAAAAGTAACCAATCTAAATAACAATCGTCAAGTTACCGTTCGTGTAAATGATAGAGGTCCTTTTGTGAATAATCGTATTATAGATTTATCAAAAGGAGCTGCTAGCCAAATTGATATGATTGCTTCAGGAACAGCTCCAGTAAGGCTTGAGGTTATAGGATTTGGATCAAGTAATTCGGGTAATAATATTGTACATTCTAATGTAAACTATGGAAATAGTGGAGAGATTGCAAATAATGGACAAATTTATGAAGGTGGAAATTTCATGGTTCAAATTGGAGCCTTTAAAAACCCAGCTGGAGCACAAACGATAGCAGCAAGATATAAAACTTATAGAACTTATAGCTCTACTATACGCACAAGCTCAGTGGATGGATTAAATCGCGTTTTCTTAACAGGCTTTAGAAGTGAAGATGAAGCAAGGGATTTTGCTGCAAGTGGTGCATTTGCAGGTGCATTTGTTGTAAGAGAGTAGAAATTATGACAGAATTGATTTTTTTGGATGTAGATGGCTGTTTAACTGATGGAAAAATTATTTATACTTCTAATGGAGAATTTATTAAAGAATTTGATGTAAAAGATGGAGCGGCTATCGAGGCTTGGCTAAAGCTTGGTAAAAAAATTGCTATTATTACAGGTAGAAATTGTCCTTGTGTTGAAAAAAGAGCTAAAGATTTAAAAATAGAAATTTTATATCAAGGCATCAAGGATAAGTTAGCTTGTGCAAAAGAAATTTTACAAAAACTTAATTTAGATTTTTCTCAGTGTGCGGCTATTGGGGATTATTTTAATGATAAGGCTTTGCTTGAAAGTGTAGGACTTAGTTTTAAGCCAAAAGATGGTCATAAAGATTTAAATGTAGATATAGTGCTTAGCAAAAAAGGTGGCAAGGCTGCTGTAGCACAGATGATAGAAATTTTAGTAGAAAAAAATCATCTAGAAGAAGAATGGAATAAGCTTTGGCTATAAAAATTTTTGGAATCTTAATTGCTCTTTTTACAATTACTTTTACAATTTTAAGTTTGCAAGATCCGTATTCTTTAAATTTGCAAACTAATGCTTTAAATTTTAAAAATATTGAGGCTAAAAATTTGAAAGCTTATGAGAGTAATACTAGTACAATTAAGGCATATTATAAGGCAAATTCTTGGGTGAGATATGCAGATAGAGATGAATTTAATGATTTTATTACTTTAAATTTAGATTTTAATCTTAGTGCGAATCGTTTAGAGTTTTTCAATAAAGATATGAGCAAGGTTTTGTTTGAAGGAAATGTCACTTATATAGGTGCTAATAATGTCAAAATTATTTCTCAAGAGGTAGAATACCAAACTAAGGATAAAATTTTACACACAAATACTAATTTTAAAGCTTTGATCAATGGAAGTATTATTAACGGAAATGCTTTAAACTATGATATAAAAAACAAAATTTTAAATATCCAAGGAGTAAATGCGTGGTTGCAAGACAAATAATTTTATTGTTAGCTTGTGTAAGTGTAACTTGGGCAACTCAAATTGAAGTAAAAGCTTTAAATTTTTACTCAGATGAAAATAAGGGTGAAAGTATTCTTAGTGGAAATGTAGAAGTAATTAGGGGTGATGATATTTTAAATTCTGAAAAATTGATTATTTATACGGATAAAAATCGCAAACCTATTCGTTATGAAGCAATGCAAAATGCTAGGTTTAAGATTGTTTTAAAGGGTAAAACTTATAAAGGTAGTGGAGATAAATTTATTTATAATGTTATTAAAGATACTTACGAGATTAATGGTCATGCTTATATAAATGAGCTTGGAAGTAATCAAAAACTTTTTGGTGATAAAATAATAGTCGATAGAAAAGCTAATATTTATCGAGTGGAGAGTAAGGATCAAAAACCTGCTCGTTTTGTGTTTGATCTTAAAGACAAATGATAATTAGTGCTAAATTTATCACTTCTTTAGTAAAATTTGATGAGAAATTGAGCTCAAATTTTAGTGAAGTAGCATTTTTGGGGCGTTCCAATGTCGGAAAAAGTTCTTTAATCAATTCTTTGTGTAAACAAAAAAATTTAGCCAAAAGTTCGGCAACTCCTGGAAAAACTCAGCTTATAAATTTTTTCGAAGTAACTTGCAAAAGAAATGAAGAAAAATTTAATATCAATTTTATCGATTTGCCAGGGTTTGGTTATGCAAAGGTTTCTAAAAATTTAAAAGCAATATGGAATCAAAACTTAGATGAATTTTTAAAATTAAGAACCTCGATAAAGTTATTTATACATTTAATCGACTCAAGACATACTCATTTAGAGATCGATGCAAATTTAAACGACTATTTGAAAAGATTTTTACGACCTGATCAAAAAATTTTAAAAGTTTTTACCAAATGCGATAAATTAAATCAAAGTGAAAAAGCTAAGTTAAAAAATGAATTTAAAGACTCTATTTTAGTTTCAAATTTGAATAAATTTGGTCTTGATTCTTTAGAAGATATTATCATCAATCAAACTTTAGGTCTTGATAAATGAGAAGAAATTTAAGTGCTTATAAAGCAAATTTTAATGGAGCTTATGTCCTTTTAGGATTTTTTTTTCTAATCTATCAGATTCTTGGTTCGACTTTTGTATATACTCCGTTACTTTATGGGATTTTTTTCTGTTATATGTTTTGCTTACTAGAAGAGAGAGAAAGAACTTTTTTAAAGCTTGATTTTAGATGGTATTTTTCTTTATTTTTTTTATTTTTTACTGATATAACTTATAATTTTTTTATTTTTTCATCTTGGTTGGCATTTTTTATTTTTTATTATCTTTGTGCAGATTGGATTAAGACAAATTTAAAAATTGGTAAATTTATCCCTGTTGTTTTTGTGCTTTGTGCTTACGCCATTATTTTGCTTTTGGATGTGATATTGTCTTATATTGGAGATGAAAAAATTAAAATTTTAGGATGGGCGTATATTGTTTCAGTTTTTATAGAATGTTGCTTAGCTTATGTGTTTTTTAAAGGTAAAATTTAAATGAGAATGCGTTTAGTTGTTGGATTTATACTATTGTTTTTTATATTTTTATTAAGTCGTGTGTATTATTTGAGTATAAAATCAAATGTATATTATGAAGAGCTTGCTAAACAAAATGCCATAAAAACTGAATTTTTACCACCCGTTAGGGGTCAAATTACAGATAGAAATGGAACTTTATTAGCTATTAATGATTTGGGTTTTAGTATCTCTATTAAACCTTATTTAAGTATTAAAAAGTCAAATAAGGGAATTTTAGATAAAGAATTATCTGAACTTACAAATTTATTTCCCGATTTAAATGCTAGTAAATTAGCAGAAATTTATAAGAGAAATGATTCTTACTATAATCAAGATTTTATTAAAGTTGTAGATTTTATACCCTACGATGAGATTATTCCGCATTATTCAGAGTTAAATCTTAATAAAACAATAAAAATAGATCCTGTTGTAAAAAGAAAATATCCTTTTGGAAAATTGGCTTCGCATATTATTGGGTATGTAGGTAAGGCAAATTTGCAAGATGTTCAAGAAAATGAAATAGCAAAACTTTCTAACTATACGGGAAAAAGCGGTATAGAACGCTATTATAATGATATTTTACAAGGAGAAAAAGGAACCAGGGTTTATAAGGTTAATGCCTTAAATCAAGAAGTAGAACAGCTTTCTTACACTCCTGCTAAGTCTAATGATATAGAACTTACGATAGATATAGAGCTTCAGTCTTATTTAACTTCATTGTTTGAAGGGAATGCTGGAGCTGCTATAATTATGAATGTAAATGATGGATCTATTTTGGCTGCAGGGAGTTTCCCTGAATATGATCTTAATCCTTTTGTAACAGGGATTTCTTTTAAGGATTGGGATGAGCTTTCAAATAGTCTTGATCATCCTTTTACAAATAAACTTATAAATGGATATTATCCTCCAGGCTCTGTTGTAAAAATGGGAGTAGGGCTTTCTTTTTTAAATTCTAAAAATATTAGCCCGTCGACTCAATATGTTTGCAATGGAAGCATTGAGCTTGGAGGCAGGTTTTTTAGATGTTGGAATCGATCAGGCCATGGACCTGTGGATTTAAAACATGCGATAAAATATAGTTGTGATGTTTATTTTTATAATGGCAGTTTGCAAGTTGGAATCGATCAAATAAGTGAAACTTTATCTCGCATTGGCTTTGGAGCGAAAACAGGGGTAGATTTACCTAGTGAATTTTTAGGAACTTTACCAAGTAAAGAATGGAAGATGCAAAGATATAGACAATCTTGGTTTCAAGGTGATACTTTAAATACAGCTATAGGTCAAGGTAGTTTTCTTGCAACACCTATGCAAATTGCTAGATATACAGCTCAAATCGCAAAAGGTGGAGAGGTTATACCTCATTTTTTAAAAAGCATAGAAAATAATAATACAACTATAGAAAATCAAATGGATGAAAATAAAAAAGAAATTTTTACTTTATTTGAAAAGAGTCAATTACCTTATATAAGAGATGCAATGTATGCTGTTGCCAATGAGCAAGGAGGAACCTCTTATCGTTATTTGCATAATCTTGATGTGAAAGTTGCAGCAAAAACAGGAACTGCTCAGGTTGTGGGATTTTCACAGACAGATAAAAATAGGGTTGATGAAAAACAATTTGAGTATTATACTAGATCTCATGCGTGGCTTACTTCTTATGCTCCTTATTCTAAGCCAAAATATGTAGTTACCGTTCTTTTGGAGCATGGTGGGAGAAATATTACTTCAGGGGCAACTGTAGCTAAAATTTATCAAAAAATGATTGAACTTGGATATTTTAAATAATTTCTAGTTGTAAATTAAGTTTTTCAAAAAAAACTTTTTTAGCAATTGGTTTAAAAACCTTGTATTAAACAAATTATAAGTTTAATACAAGGAAAATTTATCTATATTAACAAAAGTATCTTAAAAGATGGCTTTTGTTCTTTTTTCAAGCCAAACTAGAGCTTTTGGATAATCACCTAGCTTAGGAGAAAGTTTTTCAAATACTTCTTTGTGATAATCGTTTAACCATTTTTTTTCTTTTTCATCTAACATTTTTGTATCAATACAAGATATTTCAAAAGGACAAAGAGTAACAGGTTTAAAGTATAAAAACTCTCCAAAATCTTTATTTTTAGGATTTTCTACTTTGGTATGAATAACTAAATTTTCAAGTCTTATACCCCATTTACCTACTTTATAAATACCTGGTTCTATGGAGGTTAGCATACCTTCTTTGGCTTTTGTTTTTTCAAGTACAGGGGATAGATAAGATAAAACTTGTGGACCTTCATGGACATTTAAAAAATATCCCACGCCATGTCCTGTGCCGTGTATATAGTCAATTTGTTCTTTCCATAAAGGTACGCGTGTGATTGCATCAAGTAAGGGCATAGCTATATCTTTTGGAAAAATTGCACTGGAAATGGCAATATGTGCTTTTAAAACCAAGGTATAGTCATGAATTTGTTCTGCATTAGCCTTTCCTATTGGTACAACGCGTGTAATATCTGTTGTACCGTTTTTATATTGTCCGCCAGAATCAATAAGTAAAAGTCCATCTTTTTTAAGATAAGCAAAACTCTCTTTTGTGGCTTTATAATGTGGATATGCTGCGTTTTCGTTAAAGCCTGCTATAGTGGCAAAACTATCACTTATGTAGTGCTTGCTTTGTGCTCTAAATTCGCTTACTTTAGAATCTATGTCCAATTCGCTTATTAATTCTTTATTTTCTATCGTTTCTTCAAGCCAGGCAAAAAATTTACATAAAGCCACTCCATCTTCTATCATAGCATCTTGTATATGCGCTATTTCTTTTGTATTTTTAGCTGCTTTTAAGTGAGTGCTTGGATTAATTTCTTGAATGATTTTTACGCTTTTATCTAAAGAATTTATGAGTAAAGCGGTCATTTTTGAAGGATCAATAAGCAAATTTGTATTTGCAAGTTGTTCAAGCTCTATGATGATTTCATCATAATTTTTAAGCCAAAACCCATCTAAATTTAATTTTTTTTCAAGTTCTGAATTTACTTTTTTCTGATCAACAAAAAGTAAAGCTTTGTCTTCCAAGATTAGCAAATGACTTAAAAATACAGGATTGTAATTTACATCATTCCCTCTTAAATTTGTAAGCCAAGCTATATCATCAAGGCTGGAGATTAAATGAGAAGTAGCATTTAAATTTTCCATTTTTTGACGCACTAATGCTAATTTTTCTTTTCTTGAGTAAGAGCAGTATTCTAGTTCGTGTTCATAAATTTTTTCTTGTGGTAAAGCGGGACGATCTTTCCAAAGTGGACTTATCAAATCTATATGTTTTAAATTTGCCTTGCAATTAATCTTTAAATCTTTTTGCAAAGATAAAGGTAAAAGTGCAAAATCGATGCCTAAAATTTGATCTTCGCTTAAATTTTTTTCTAACCATTTGGTAAAAGTATTTTTAGCATCTTGCTTTTGTAAAAGTATGCCACTACCTTCTAATTCCTTTTGCGCTTGAAGCCAATATCTTCCATCTACCCACAAAAAGCCCTCTTTTTGTGTGATAAGAATTGTTCCAACAGAACCCTTAAAGCCACTGATAAAGACTCTGTTTTTGTAATATTCTGGTAAATATTCGCTCAAATGCGGATCTGCGCTTAAGATGAGATAGGCGTCAATATTATTTTCTTTCATTAATCTTCTAAGTTCTAATACTCTTTGTTTGTAAATACTCATATTTTCTCCTTAATATTAATTTTTTAGTATTTTATTGATAGGTTTTTTGAGTATAAGTAAAATTATAACAGCACCAAGTAATATCCACATGCATTGGTAAAATAAATTTGGCAAATAAGCTATATTTTCTTCACTTGCTTTACCACCTATGAATCCAGCTAAAGCATTGCCTAATGCACTTGCTACAAACCAAAGTCCCATGACTTGATTTTCGATTAAATCAGGGGTAATCTCAGCCATTATAGAGAATCCAATAGGAGACACGCATAGTTCCCCAAGTGTTAAAAGAATATACTTATAATAATCTAAGCCATGGATATTGGTAAGCCATTGTTGTTTATTAGACTTTGTGAAGCAAAGGTTGTTATCATAAAACCAATACCGGCAAATAATATTTCTAAAGTAAATTTTCCAATGGAAGAAAAATATATATTTTTTCTCTAAAAATATCTAAATATAACTTGCTATAGGAGCAAGTATGATGATAAAAATTGGATTAAAAGATTGAAACCAGTTTGTTGGAATTTTCCAATCAAAAATATTTCTATTTGTAAAATCTTGCGCAAAAAAAGATTATAAGCAGTAGGTTTTTGTTCAAAAGTACTCCAAAAAAGTGGCTGCAAAGAATAAGGCAATTAAAATTGTTAATTGTTGCTTCTCTCTTTTATTTAAGGCTTTAAAAACAAAAAGACATATGAAATAAATTTACCAAACATAGCAAAATTACAATTAGAAGTTTTTTTGATAGTATTATGAGATTAATATCTATAAGATTAATAAAAATTAGAAAAAATCCAATAATATTTAACAAGTTTATACTTAGTATAAGAGTTAAATTTTTACTTTTTTTAAATGGTTGTTCCCAGCTTTGCTTTAAGGTGCAATTTTTATGAAATTCTTCAAGCTCAGGGGGCAGCTTTAAAATGTAAAATAAGCAAAGAGATTAGTATACCTAAACCTCCTATGCTAAATCCTAAATGATAATTCCATTTTGCTTGAACAAAACCACATATAAGAGGAGCAATGAATGCTCCAATGTTAATTCCTATATAAAAAATCGTATGGCTAGTATTGGATCTTGTATCATTTTGCTTTTATATAACATTCCAACTGTTACAGAAGCGCTAGTTTTAAAAATCCAGTACCAACAACGATAAAAGTAAGCCCTAGGAAAAATATAGATGCACTTGAGATAAGGCTATGCTAATATGTCCTAAAGCTATAATAAAAGAACCTAGAAATAAAAAGCCTTTTTGTCCTAAATAATTATCAGTAATTCAGCCTCTAGGAAGTGCTGCTAAATACAAGTACCCTATAAAAATGCCATAAATTGCCAAGGCGCATTCAGTGTTTATTCCAAGTCCGGTTGTTGCCATAAAAAGCAAATCTTTCCCAAAGTTCTACCATTGATAGAGAGAATAAAGGCTTGGGATGACCTAGGAAATTTGTATTAAGTTTTTGTATTTCTTGCTTAGTCACTTCCCAATACTTTTCTTTTTTGTGCTTAAAATATTTTAACTAATAGCAATAGAAAAATAATTAAATTCCAATATTTTTAAATATTTTTTATAATAATATTTAAAAATATAACATTTTAACATTATTATCAATTAACAAATTTAAACATTAAATCAAGCTTTAATTTCAAACCCTGTGTATTGTATAGTTTTATTTTATCAATTTTTAAAGCTATAGGAAGATTTTCTAAATTTTGTATAAAATTGAGCAAGTCTTTAAAGTTGCCATTTAAACTTAGAGAAACATAATTATAGTGGATAAAATTTTTGTTTTCTTGGGAAAATTTTATTTCATTAATGGTTAAATTTTTGGATAAATTATTGATCTTTTTATTGAAAAAATCTTTATCATAAGAAAATAAATGTAATTTTTCTTTATAGTATTTTAATTTTTCTTCCTCTGTTTTTATCTGTTTTGTTAGCTTTGTCTCTATTTCTTTAAGATGTGAATTTTCTATTTTTGCTTCATTTAATGCAAGGTAATTATGTTCTATTAATGTTTTTTGAAAAATATCTTCCAAAAAGTGATCGTGAATTTTAAAAGCTAAAAACAAAGCACAAAGGCAGATAAAAGAAATAAAAAGAAATTTTTCCCTAGGATTTAAATTCTGCAAAAATACTTCTATTTTATTCATGTATGACTTCTAATATGATATTCAATGTTTCTTCATTTTTATCAAGAATTTTAAAAGCAGAATTTAGATTTTCTAATGCTCTTTTAAAGTGGTTTTCATCGATAAAAGAAAGAATGATTTTTGTTTGTTTAAATTCAAGATTTGTGATTTTAAGTTCATTGGAGTTAAGCCATGATATGATTTGATTTAGAATGATTGCTTTATTTTTGTCTAAATTGATTTCTTTTGTTATGGTGGATAAAATATGAAATTGTTGTTGTGTAGATGATATTTTATTAGAAAGAGTAAAGTTTAAATCTTGTATGTTTGTTAATAATTTTTGCTTATCTTGTTTTAGTTTAGAAATTTCTTCTTGTATGATAAAATTTTTATTTTGAATTTCCTTATTTTGTTTGTATTCTATAAAATCTTTAAATAATAAAATCATCATACTAAGACTAAAGCTAAAAATAAATATTAATATAATTTTAAAAGAAATAGATATTTTTATTTTATTATGCTTGATAAAATTACAATTTTGATCTAGATTTTTTATACTATATGAACTTAATTTCAATAAACTATTTTTATCAAGAATATCATTTAGATTTAAACATTTTATTTGAGATGAGAAGTAATGTTTGATTGTATCCAAATCCTGATAAAGTAGCAATTTGCTTTCATAGTGTTTTAAAAGTTCTATAAATCGATTTTGTTTAAAAAATAAATCCATATTACTTGGGTTGAAATTTTCGATTTTTTTAAGATTGATAAATTTTCCCTCTTGGTAAAAATATAAATATAAAGTTTGATCATATAAATTTAAAACACAATAATCACTTTCCTCAATAAATCTTTCATCAAACAAAGCTTGAAAAATTAAAGGCTCAGGAAAGCAAAAACGACTTTTTTTCAATTTGTAAACAGGCGCTAAAAAACAATGATAAATTTCATTATGTTTAAAAAAAGCTATTTGGTAGTCAAAGGGTTTGCTTAGCTTAAAATCTGCAGTTAAATTGTTAAAAAGTTCATCTTCTTTGGATATTCCTGTTCTTTGAGCATAAAGCAAATCTGTAGATTTTATAAAATTTATTTTATTTAATGAATTAATTTTCATCATTTAAAAGTTTTTTTAAAAATTCTTCATCTTTTTGCCAGTTTTTTTTCACTGTTACGAAAAGCTTTAAAAGTACTTTTTTTTGTGCAAGTTTTGAAATTTTAAAGCGTGCATCTTTGCCTATTCTTTTTAAAGTTGCCCCTTCTTTTCCTATAAGCATACCCTTGTGAGAGTTTGTATCTGTGATGATATTGGCTTCTAGGATTAAAAGATTAGGCGTGTCTTTGGTGCGATTGATAAGCACTTCGCTACTATAGGGAAGCTCATCGCTTAAATTTTCATAAATACTTTCAAGTATGAAATCTCTATAAAGTTCTTTTTCGCTACTCGCACTTAAAAATTCAGGATCATAAAAATATTCATGTTCGTCAAGATATTTTACTATCTCATCTAACAAGCCTTTTTTATAGCTTTTTTTCTTAGAAGAATAAGGAATGATAGCTTTAAAATGTTGGCTAAATTTTGCATATTCGCTAAGTTTTTTTAAAAGTGTAGCATTGTCGGTTAAATCTACTTTATTTAAAGCGATGATATGTGGTACTTGTGGGTTTAGACTAAGAAAATTTTCATAGTCTTTTGTACTATCAAAAACACTCGCCACAAATAAAATCACATCACAATCCCCTATAGATTTAATAGCACTTTGGACAAGCAGTTGATTAAGCGTAGTACCGCTTTCGTGAAGTCCTGGGGTATCGATGAAAATGATTTGATTTTTTTCATGCATCACTATGGCTTTGATTTTACGTCTTGTGGCGTTTTGTTTGTGAGAAACTAGGGCGATTTTTTCTTCTAATAAGGAATTGATTAAAGTACTTTTTCCTGCATTAGTACGCCCTATGATACTAACAAAGCCACTTTTCACAAAATATACCTTGCAAGATCTTTATTTTCTATGATATCTCCGAGTTTTTCTTCTACCATTTTTTTATCCACTACGAATTTTTTACCTGCATACTCATCAGCTTCAAAGCTTAAATCTTCAAGTAATTTTTCTATCACAGTATGCAAGCGTCTAGCACCTATATCTTGCATTTCTTCATTGGCTCTTGAAGCTATTTTTGCTATTTCTTTAATGGCTTCATCATCAAATTCAAGTTCTAAATTTTCAGTTTTTAAAAGCTGAGAGTATTGTTTTAAAAGTGAATTTTTAGGGCGTGTTAAAATTTCATAAAGAGCTTTGTCATCAAGACTATCTAATTCCACTCTTAAAGGAAAGCGTCCCTGAAGTTCAGGGATAAGATCACTTGGTTTGCTAAGATGAAAAGCCCCTGCAGCGATAAAAAGAATATGATCGGTTTTTAAAGTACCTATTTTTGTTTGTACATTTGATCCCTCGACTATAGGAAGTAAGTCTCTTTGCACCCCTTCTTTACTTGGATCTTGGCGGTTTGAATTCCCGCTTGAAACAGCGATTTTATCGATTTCATCAATAAAAATAATACCTTCATTTTCCGCTCTTTTTAAGGCTTCGCTTTTGATACTTTCTTGATCTAGGATTTTTTCTCCTGCTTCGTTTTTTAAAGCATTTTTAGCGTCTTTGATTTTCATTTCTTTTTTGACTTTTTTACTGCCAACGCCTATAACCTTAACTATATCTTGCATTGCACCCATTTCAGGAGGTAGGTTAGGATTGGTATCAAACATATTTTGTGAAATTTCTATCTCTATGGTGCTTTCATCAAGATCGCCATTTCTTAGTTTAGTTCTCATTTTTTCAAGACTGTTTTTATATTCTTCTTGTTTTTCATCGCTGATACCCTTTGGTAAAGGTGGTAAAAGTTTTTCTAAAATTTTATTTTCTATAAATTCATCGATTTTATCTTTGTTTTTTTCTCTTTGCTCATTTTTTACCAAATTTAAAGCTGCATTGGCAAGATCTCTTACCATGCTTTCCACATCACGACCTACAAAACCTACTTCAGTATATTTACTCGCTTCGATTTTGATGAAAGGAAAGCCCATCATTTTAGCTAAACGCCTAGCGATTTCTGTTTTTCCCACACCTGTAGAACCTATCATTAAGATATTTTTAGGCACGATATCATCTTGCAACTCAGGGCTAAGTTGCATTCTGCGGTAGCGATTTCTTAAAGCTATAGCTATGATTTTTTTAGCTTTTTTTTGTCCTATAACATAATCATCTAAAAATTTAACAATTTCTTTTGGAGTTAGATTCATTTCTCATCCTCGATTACATAAGTTTTGATATTGGTATTAGTATAAATGCAAATTTCACCTGCGATTTGAAGGCTTGATTTTACAAGTTCTTCTTCATCTAAATTGGCATGTTTTGCTAAGGCTCTAGCAGCTGAAAGTGCATAGTTTCCACCACTTCCTATAGCTGCGATTTGCCCATCTTCAGGTTCGACCACATCGCCTGTACCAGAAAGTAGAAAAATGTGATTTCTATCAAGTACAAGCATCATGGCTTCAAGTTTTCTTAGGTATTTGTCTTTTCTCCATTCTTTAGAAAAGTCAATCGCTGCTTTTAAAAGATCGCCTTTAGAACTTTGAAGGAGATTTTCAAACATATCAAAAAGATTAAAAGCATCAGCTGTTGATCCTGCAAAACCTGCTAAAACTTTTCCATTATTAAGTTTTCTAATCTTTACAGCATTGCCTTTTAGCACCGTATTTCCAAAGCTTACTTGTCCATCTCCGCCGATTACGGATTTATTTTTACCTTTGTAAGCTAAAATCGTTGTTGCGTGAAACATTATTCTGCCTTTATATTTATGTTAAATTTAGCATGGATTGCGTGTCCAAGTTTTACGCTTACTTCGTGGATTCCTAAGCTTTTTAAGGTGTCGCATTCTAAGCTTTTTTTATCGATTTCTATATGGCTTTGTTCTTTTAGGGCATGAGCGATTTCATCTTTGGTTACACCACCAAACAAACTTCCATTTGCACCTACGGGTTTTGAAATTTCAAGAGTGATTTTGCTAAGTTCTTCTTTGAGTTTTTCTAAATTTGCGATTTCAAAGCGTAAATTTTCAGCCTCTTTTTTCTTATCGCTTTCGTATTTTCTTAAAACTTCATTAGTAGCTGCTTTAGCAAAGCCTTTAGCGATTAAGAAATTATGTCCGTAACCGTCTTTTACTTCTTTTATTTCTCCTGCTTTTCCAAGTGCTTTTACATCTTTGATTAATAATACTTTCATTTTATTCCTTTATTAAAATTTTCTTCCATTTTTTCCTGCAATGATAAAACGCAAAGCATTAAGCTTGATAAAGCCTGCTGCATCTTTTTGATTATACACTTCATCTTCTTCAAAAGTGCAATAAGCTGCATTAAACAAGCTATCGTTCGCACTTTCGCGTCCTATAACCATTACATTGCCTTTATAAAGCTCGAGTTTTACTCTACCATTAGCATGAATTTGCGACTCATCGATTAAGGCCTGAAGCATCATTCTTTCAGGCGAGAACCAATAGCCATTATAAATTAAACTTGCGTATTTTGGCATGAGTTCATCTTTTAAGTGTGCTGCTTCTCTATCAAGCGTGATGCTTTCAAGAGCTCTGTGTGCTTTTAAAAGTATGGTACCTCCTGGAGTTTCGTAACAACCACGGCTTTTCATTCCTACATAGCGATTTTCTACTATATCAAGGCGTCCTATACCGTGTTTGCAGCCTAGTTCGTTAAGCTTGGTTAAAAGTCCTGCAGGGCTTAGTTTTTCTCCATTTATCGCTACTAAATCTCCCTTTTGGAAATCAAGTTCTATAATTTCACTTTCATTTGGAGCGTCTTTTGGACTTTTACTCCATCTCCACATATCTTCTTGAGGTGCGTGTGCAGGATCTTCTAAAACAAGTCCTTCATAAGAAATATGAAGTAAATTTGCATCCATAGAATAAGGGGATTTTCCTTTTTTCTTAGAAATATCAATGCCGTGTTTTTGCGCATAAGCAAGGAGTTTTTCACGACTGTTTAAATCCCACTCACGCCATGGAGCGATGATTTTTAAATTTGGGTTAAAAGCAAAATAACCAAGTTCAAAACGCACTTGATCATTTCCTTTGCCTGTGGCGCCATGACTTACCGCATCAGCACCTGTTTGCAGAGCAATTTGTGCTTGAGTTTTTGCTATAAGTGGTCTTGCTATGCTTGTTCCTAAAAGATACTCTCCTTCATAAATCGCATTGGCTCTAAACATAGGAAATACATAATCTTTAACAAATTCATCTCTTAAATCTTTAATGAAAATATTTTCTTCTTTTATGCCTAAAGAAAGGGCTTTTTTTCTTGCAGGTTCAAGTTCTTCGCCTTGACCAATATCTGCTGTAAAAGTTACAACTTCACAATTATATTCATCTTGAAGCCATTTTAAAATAATGCTCGTATCAAGCCCTCCAGAATACGCTAAAACCACTTTTTTTACTTCATTTTTCATAAGATATCCTTTGTTAAAATAGATTTTGAAAATTATGAAATTGTATCCAAATTTCATTAAAGAAAAGTTTTTACTTGCTATTTTCTTAAAAAATAAAGCAAAGGCGTAAGCAAATTTTGTTCCAAAAATTGATTTTTTTTGCTAAAATTGCTTTTATGAGAGTAGATAAATTTTTAAACGTAGTTAATATCACGAAAAGAAGAGCTATTTCTGAAGATATGTGTAAAAGTGGTGTAGTAGGGATTAATGGCGTTATTGTTAAAGCGAGTAAAGAGGTTAAGGTGGGTGATATTATCACTTTACATTTTACTGAATACACTCAAAAATATAAAGTACTAGCTCTACCTAGTACGAAAAGCATTCCTAAAAACGCGCAAAATGAATATGTGGTAAAATTATGAAAGAATTTATTTTAGCAAAAGATGAGATCAAAACGATGCTTCAAATAATGCCTAAAGAAGGTGTTGTTTTGCTTCAAGGAGATTTGGCTAGCGGAAAAACAAGCTTGGTGCAAGCTTGGGTTAAATTTCTTGGTCTCGATGCAAGGGTAGATTCTCCAACTTTTTCCACTATGCAAAAATATGAAAATCATGATATTTGCATTTATCATTATGATATTTATCAAGAAGGTTTAGAAGGACTTTTAGCAAATGGTTTATTTGAAAATTTTTTTGAAAAAGGTTTACATTTGGTTGAATGGGGCGGTGAAAATTTGAAAAAAGCTTTAATGAAATTTGGAATTTCTACTATCCAGATTAAAATTAGCATTAAAGACGACAAAAGAAAGTATGAAATTTATGAGTAAATTAGAAATTGTAAATTTGGAAAAAATTATTAAAAAAACTAAGATTATACATGGAATTTCTTTAGAGGTTAATAGCGGAGAAGTTGTAGGACTTTTAGGGCCAAATGGTGCAGGAAAAACAACAACTTTTTATATGATATGTGGACTTATTTCTCCAAGTAGTGGAAAAGTTCTTTTAGATGGTTTGGATGTAACAAAAGATCCTTTAAATAAAAGAGCTAGATCAGGGATAGGTTATCTACCTCAAGAAAGTAGTATTTTTAAGGATTTAAGTGTAGAAGATAACCTGCTTTTAGCGGCTCAGATTTTTTATAAAGATAAAAAAATTTTACATGATAAAGTTGAGCAAATGCTTGAACTTTTAAGTATAGAACCTATTCGTTTAAGGAAAGGTTTAAGTTTAAGTGGAGGTGAAAGAAGGCGTTGCGAGATCGCTAGAAGCTTGATGTGCGAACCTAAGTTTTTGCTTCTTGATGAGCCTTTTGCAGGTGTTGATCCTATAGCAGTGGCTGAAATTCAAACTTTAATTAAAGAGCTTAAAAGATTAGGGATTGGGGTTTTAATTACCGATCATAATGTGCGTGAGACTTTGGCTATTTGTGATAGAGCTTATGTTATAAGATCAGGTTCTTTGCTTGCTAGTGGGAATGCTGATGAAATTGCAACCAATAAAGACGTGAAAAAGTATTATTTAGGAGCGGAGTTTAAACTCCTTGATTGATGTTAAAGCAAAAAATCACCCAAGCACCCAAGACTAAAATTTCTCAAACTTTACGCTCTTGGTTACCGATTTTACAAGCAAACATAGAGGATTTAAAAGAAAATTTAGATAAATTTGCTGAGGATAATCCTTTCTTAAATATTCAAGATTCGATACAAACTCATGATAAGGGTAAGAATTATTTTGATTCATTTTATAAACATAATGTAAATTCGGCTTTTGTGGATAGTAAAGGACTTGCCAAAAAAAGTGTTTATGAGCTTTTAAATGAACAGATTCTTTCTCCTTTGTTTCCTACAAACAAATCTCAAGAACTTGCAAAAAAAATTATAGAATGCTTAAATGAGGAAGGATATTTTGAATACGATGAAGAATTTTTAAAAGAGTATTCCTTAGAAGAAATTGAGCGAGTAAGAACAAGATTTAAATTTTTAGATCCTGTAGGAGTGGGAGCTAAAGATTATAAAGAAGCATTTTTATTTGCTCTTGAAAATATGGAATTAGATGAAGATATTGATGAATTTTGTAGAATGTTGATTATGGATTTTGAAAATATACAAAACTATACCAAAGAGCCTTTATATAAAGAAGCATTAGCTGTACTTAAGCGTTTTAGCACTCCTCCTTTTTTGGAATATTTTGAAGATTCTCGTATAATTGTTCCTGATATTTTTGTTTATAAAGAAAATGGTGAAATTAAAGTAAAAATCAATGATGATTATTATCCTGAAATTTCAATCCAAACTGATGGTTTAGAGCATGATTTTTTAAATCATTACATCAAAGAAGCAAAAAATTTAGTTGATGCTTTAGCGATGAGAAAAGCTACTCTTTATAAAATAGGGCTTATGATAGTAGAATATCAATATGATTTTTTTATGGGAAAAGAGATAAAACCTATGACTTTTAAGGATTTAGCACTTGATTTAGAACGTAATGCTTCGACTATATCAAGAGCTGTGGCAAATAAATATTTAAGTTGTGAAAGAGGACTTATTCCCTTGCGTGATTTTTTTGCTTTTGCTCTTGATGAAGAGGGAGAGACTTCAAATGTAGGTGTTAAAGAATTTGTGGCAAATTTAGTAAAGAATGAAGATCGCAATAAACCTTTAAGCGATAGTAAAATTTTAGAATTAATCAAAGAAGAATTTAAGGTCAATATCGGACGAAGAACTATTACAAAATATCGCAAACATCTTAATATAGCAAGCTCTACAGATAGAAAAAAAATATATGAACTTGAAGGATAAAATTCTATCAATCTATCAAACCCATTACGCTTGTGTTTTATATTTAAATTTAATTTAAATAATTTAAAAAATTGTTATTTTTATTTTTATAAATATTATTCTTTAATTTAAAAATGTGATACAATAATAACTGTTTTTAAATATCAATTTTCAAAGGAGTTAAAATGGACTTTTTAACAAGCCTTAGTGAGGGAGGGCAATTTGCAATCCAAATCATTATCGTTTTAATTTGTCTTTTTTACGGTGCAAAAAAAGGCGGTATAGCGCTTGGTTTACTTGGTGGTATAGGTATTTTAATGCTTGTATTTGCTTTTCATATAAAGCCTGGAAAACCAGCCATAGATGTTATGCTTACAATTTTAGCGGTGGTGGTTGCGAGTGCAACTTTGCAAGCAAGCGGTGGTTTGGATGTTATGCTTCAAATAGCAGAAAGAATTTTAAGACGCAATCCTAAGTTTTTAACAATATTAGCGCCTTTTGTAACCTGCTTTTTGACCATACTTTGTGGAACAGGACATGTGGTTTATACTATTATGCCTATTATTTATGATATAGCGATTAAAAATGGTATTCGTCCTGAGCGTCCAATGGCAGCAGCTTCTATATCATCACAAATGGGTATTATTGCATCTCCTGTATCTGTGGCTGTTGTGAGTTTGACTGCTTTGCTTTTAAATGCTAATCATAAATTAGCAGGTTTTGATGGTTATATCAATCTTCTTCAAATTACCATACCTAGTACATTATTTGGTGTATTGTGTATAGGAATTTTTTCTTGGTTTAGAGGAAAAGATTTGGATAAAGATGAAGTATTTCAAGAAAAACTTAAAGATCCTGAATTTAAAAAATATGTTTATGGGGATTCTAAAACACTTTTAGGTGTTAAACTTCCAAAAAGCAATTGGGTTGCAATGTGGATTTTCTTAGGAGCTATTGCTTTGGTAGCTTTATTGGGTGTATTTGATTTTTTGCGTCCAAACTGGGGACAAGTTGTAAAAAATGGCATTCCTCAAGTAGATGCTTTAGGTAACCCTAAAATGGATGTTTTATCCATGGTTTCAGTTATTCAGATGTTTATGCTTTTAGCAGGTTCTTTGATTATCATCTTTACTAAAACAGATGCAAAGAAAATCGGCTCTAATGAAATTTTTAAATCAGGTATGATAGCGCTTGTTGCGGTTTTTGGAATTTCTTGGATGGCTGATACTATGTTTGCAGTTCACACTCCTATGATGAAAGCAGCGCTTGGGGATATAGTAAAAGAGCATCCTTGGACTTATGCTGTAATGCTTCTTTTAATTTCAAAATTTGTAAACTCCCAAGCAGCAGCTATTTCGGCTTTTGTTCCTTTGGCTTTAGGAATTGGTGTTGAACCTGGTGTAATTGTTGCCTTTGCGGCTGCTTGTTATGGGTATTATATTTTACCAACTTATCCAAGCGATTTAGCTACTATACAATTTGACAGATCGGGTACTACTCACATCGGTAAATTTGTTATCAATCATAGTTTTATTTTACCAGGTCTTATAGGTGTAATCACTTCTTGTATAGCAGGATATTTTATTGCTATGGCAGCGGGTTATCTTTAACAATTTTTAGCAGGATTTTTCCTGCTAAATTTTTCATTTGTCTTTTTATTTAATATAGATAAAAATTATAAATAAATCATAAAATTAGTATTAATCAAAATATAAGCTTAACAAGGATAGAATAAATCCTATTTTGAATCAATGAGAAAGGGCTATCCTATGGATGTTATCTTTGCTTTGCTTCTGCTTTTAGCTTTTGGTAGTTTATGGTTTTTTATCCGTTTTTGTGAAATTCAAACTAGGACACGCGGATGATATTTTTACTAGTTTTAAGCTTAATACTTGCTCTTTATTTATTTTATGCTCTATTGTATCCTGAAAAATTTTAAAGGAAAAATATGCTAGAAATTTTAATAACACTGATTATAGCTTTTATATTAGCTTTAATTTTTGGAAATTATCTTTATAAAATTGCAAGCTGTAAAAAAACTATTTTTGATTTTATTTTTAATCCAATTGATAACTTAATTTATAAAATTTGTGCGATTGATAGAAAAAATATGACTTGGCAAAAATATTCTTTGCATTTAATTGCTTTTAATGCCTTAGTGGCTATTTTTTCTTTCGTGATTTTTTATTTGCAAGATAAACTTTTTTTAAATCCCAATTCGATAAATTCTATGAAAGGGGATTTGAATTTAAATACTGTAATTAGTTTTATTACAAATACAAACCTTCAGCATTATAGTGGAGAGAGTGCTTTAAGTTTGCTTTCGCAAAATACAGGCATTTTACTTGCTATGTTTGTTTCAAGTGCAAGTGGATATTCTGCTTGTATGGCTTTTTGTCGTGCTTTATGTGGCATGCAAATGGGAAATTTTTATGAAGATTTTACGCGTATTATTACGCGTTTGATGTTGCCTTTAAGTTTTATTTTGGCTGTAATTTTTATCTCTGAAGGCGTAGTGCAAAACTATCACGCAAATTTTAGCGTGCTTACTTTAGAAAATAAATTTCAAAGTATTGCCACAGGTCCTGTTGCAGCTCTTGAGTCTATAAAACATTTAGGGACAAATGGGGGTGGTTTTTTTGGTGCTAATTCAAGCATGCCTTTTGAAAATCCTACTTCACTTACAAATTTTTTACAAATTTTATCCATGATGCTTATTCCTAGTGCCTGTGTTGTAGCTTTTGGATTGATGGTTTATCATAGAAAAGAAAGACAAGGTTTTGCTCTTATGGGAAAAGAAGGGGGAGTTATTTTTGGTGCAATGGGGATTATTTTTATCATTTCTTTGCTTTTAATTTATTTTAGCGAAAAAATGTCAAATCCAAATTTGGATTCTTTGGGTTTAAATGCAAATTTGGGAAATTTAGAAGGTAAAGAAATAAGATTTGGCACAGATGGTTCGAGTTTATTTAGTGCTGTAACTACTGCTTTTACTACAGGAAGCGTCAATAATATGCACGATAGTTTAAATCCTTTAAGCATCAGTGCTACTTTGTTAAATATGATGTTAAATGTAGCTTTTGGTGGTGAAGGAGTAGGGCTTATGAATATGATTATTTATGTGCTTTTAACCGTGTTTATTTGTGCATTAATGATAGGCAGAACTCCAGAATTCTTGGGTAAAAAAATAGAAAGCGCACAAATGAAGCTTATAGCTTTGGTAATTCTTATCCATCCTTTATTAATCCTTGTTTTAAGTGCATTAGCTGTTGTTTTTGCAAAAGATAGTATAAGCAATCCTAGCTTTCATGGCTTGGCTCAAATTTTGTATGAATTTAGTTCTTCGGCAGCAAATAATGGTTCAGGACTTGAAGGTTTAAAAGATGATAATTTATTTTGGAATTTAAGTACAGCTTTTGCTATGTTTTGTGGGCGTTATTTGGTTTTAATAGCTCAGCTTGCTATAGCTGGATCGCTTTTGGCTAAAAATACACAAGAAAATACTGCAAATTCTTTAAAAACGGATAATTTAACTTTTATGTTTGTGCTTGTTTGTATTATATATATTTTTGCTGCACTTACTTTTTTTCCAGTGCTTACTTTATCAAGCGTTGCAGAATATTTATCTTTATGGCATTAAGGAGAGTCAATGTCTAAAAAACAAAATAAACTCATTACAAAAGAAATTTTAAATAATGCCATAAAAGGAGCATTTTTAAAATTTGATCCACGCTTTATGATAAAAAATCCTGTTATGTTTATGGTGGAAGTTGGATTGATTCTTACTTTGATTTTAAGTATTTTTCCTACTTTGTTTAATGGAAATTCTGATGAAAGAATTTATAACATCTTAATCACTTTTATTTTATTTGTAACCTTGCTTTTTGCAAATTTTGCAGAAAGTATTGCAGAAGGAAGGGGTAAAGCCCAAGCAGCTACCTTAAGACAAAGTAAAAAGGATTCTAAAGCTAGACGCATAAAAAGTGATGGCAGTGAAGAAATGCTTAATTCTAGCGAGTTAAAAATAGGTGATATAGTTTTAGTTAAAGCAGGTGAACTTATACCTAATGATGGAGAAATTATAGAAGGTGCTGCAAGTGTTGATGAATCAGCTATTACAGGTGAAAGTGCTCCTGTTATGCGTGAAGCGGGCGGTGATTTTTCTTCTGTTACAGGTGGGACTACGGTTTTAACTGATTTTTTAAAGATTAAAATTTTAGTTGGATCTGGGGAAAGTTTTTTAGATAAAATGATCAATCTTGTAGAAGGTGCTGCGCGTCAAAAAACTCCAAATGAAATTGCTCTTAATACTCTTTTAATTGTGCTTAGTTTGAGTTTTCTAGTAGTGGTTGTAAGTTTATATCCTTTTATGCAATTTTTAGGCGTGAGTTTGCCTATTTCGTGGTTAGTAGCATTGCTTGTATGTCTTATTCCTACAACTATAGGGGGGCTTTTATCAGCTATAGGAATAGCAGGTATGGACAGGGTAACGCGTTTTAATGTGATCGCACTTTCAGGCAAGGCTGTTGAAAGTTGTGGTGATGTTGATACTATGATTTTAGATAAAACGGGAACGATTACTTTTGGAAACCGTTTGGCAAATGAATTTTATGAAGTCCAAGGTATAAGCAAAGACGAAATGATTAAAGCTTGTGTTTTATCCTCTTTAAAAGATGAAACTCCAGAAGGTAAAAGTATAGTTGCATTGGCTCAAAAAATGGGTTATGAATTAGAAGGTAATGATATTAAAGAATTTATCGAATTTAGCGCTCAAAATAGAATGAGCGGTGTGGATTTGCAAGATAATACAAAAATTTGCAAAGGTGCTTTTGATGCTATAAGAGCTTATATAAGCGAAATGAATGGAAAAATTCCTAGCGATTTAGAAACTAAGGTAATGGAAATTTCAAATCTTGGTGGCACTCCTTTGGTAGTGTGTAAAAATGAAAAAATTTTAGGAGTAATTTATCTAAAGGATACAGTAAAACCAGGACTTAAAGAGCGCTTTGATGAGCTTAGAAAAATGGGCATAAAAACTTTAATGTGTACCGGAGATAATCCTTTAACAGCAGCTACTATAGCTAAAGAAGCAGGGCTTGATGGATTTATAGCAGAATGCAAGCCTGAAGATAAAATAGAAGCCATTAAAAAAGAACAAGCTCAAGGTAAGATAGTAGCCATGACAGGAGATGGAACCAATGATGCTCCAGCTCTTGCGCAAGCTGATGTAGGTATAGCTATGAACTCAGGAACTCAAGCAGCCAAAGAAGCAGCCAATATGATAGATCTTGATTCTAATCCTACTAAAATTTTAGAAGTAGTTGAAATAGGAAAAGGTTTGCTTATTACTAGGGGTAGTCTTACAACTTTTAGCATGGCAAATGATATTGCTAAGTATTTTGCTATTTTACCTGCTATGTTTAGTGTGGTTTTACCTCAAATGCAAATTTTAAATATTATGCATTTGACTACCCCGCAAAGTGCTATTTTATCAGCACTTATTTTTAATGCTATTATTATACCTTTGCTCATACCTATTGCTATGCGTGGAGTTAAATTTAAGCCTATGAAAAGCGAGCATTTGCTTTTAAGAAATTTGAGTATTTATGGTTTAGGTGGTATGATAGCACCTTTTATAGGGATAAAAATAATTGATATTCCTACAGCTTGGATACTTAGAATTTTAGGAGTGTGATATGCTTAGAACTTTGCTTAGTTTTTTTGTGGTAATGCTAATATTGTGTACTCTTATTTATCCTTTTGCTTTAAATACAGTTGCAAAATTTATTTTTCCTTATCAATCAAGTGGAAGTTTAGTGGATAAAGAAGGTCGTCCAACTTTGGATATAAGTAAAGCGGTAGGTTCAAAGCTTTTGGGTCAAGATTTTAATAAGCCTTATTTTCTACATTCAAGAGCATCTGTGTCAAATTACAATACAAGTGATACAAATGAAAGCAGTGTAAGTTCAGGTGGATTTAATTATGCTATGTCAAATCCTGCTTTAAAAGAGCGTGTGCAAAAAGATTTGCAAAAATTTTTAGATGAAAATCTGCAAATTACAAAAGAACAAATTCCTTTGGATTTATTAAGCGCTTCAGGATCAGGACTTGATCCTCATATCAGTCTTCAAGCAGCCCTAGTGCAAATTCCTAGGATAAGTCAATCTTCAAAAATCACCAAAGAAGAATTAGAAAAAATCATTCAAGAAAATACAGAGTCTAAATTTTTAGGGATTTTTGGGGAAGAAAAGGTTAATGTTTTAGCCGTTAATATAGCTATTGTTAAAGCCATGAAAAAAGAATAAACATGCAAAGACAAAGTCCTGAACAAATTCTTAAAAAACTTGAGGTTAAAGCCAAGGAAGAAGAAAAAAACAAACTTGCAAAATTAAAAATCTTCTTAGGTTATGCTGCAGGTTCTGGAAAAACTTATGCTATGTTAAGTGAAGCTAGAACTTTAAGGGATAATGGAGTTGATGTTGTTTTAGGCTATATAGAGCCTCACGATAGACCTGAAACAATGGCTTTAACACAAGGTTTTGAAAGTATAGCTAATCTTGAAATTCCTTATAAAAATATAGTATTAAAAGAGTTTGATTTAGACGCTACCCTTAAGAGAAAACCTGCTTTGGTTTTAGTAGATGAGCTTGCACACACTAATGCTAAAGGTTTGCGTAATGAAAAGCGTTTTCAAGATATAGAAGAACTTCTAAAAGCAGGTATTGATGTTTATACTACTTTAAATATACAACATTTAGAAAGTTTAAATGATTTAGTCGCTAATATCAGTAAGATAGAAGTTAAAGAGCGTATTCCTGATCGTATTTTTGATGATGCTGATCAGGTTGAACTTGTTGATATTGAACCCAATAAGCTTTTAAAAAGAATGCAAGATGGCAAAATTTATAAGGAAAAACAAGCTAAACTAGCACTTGAAAATTTCTTTCGCCAAGAAAGACTTATAGCTTTGCGTGAGATTGCCTTAAGAAGACTTGCTTCAAGAGTGAATTTAAGAGCAAGTGAACAAAGGCTTATTAATGATGATTTAGCTTATCATACTGGAGAGCATATTTTAGTTTGTATTAATGCTTCAAATGCAAAGGTTATTCGTGCAGCTGCAAGACTTGCTTTAGCTTTTCATGCTAAATTGAGTGCGCTTTATATAAAAAATCCCAATATTAAAGAAGAAAAAGCCTTAGAAGAAAATATAGAACTAGCTAAAAGTTTTGATGCTGAAATCATTAGCGTATATGATGATGATATAGCAAGACAAATTGCAGAGTATTCAAGCCTTAGCAATGTTTCTAAAATTGTTTTAGGTAAAAATAAAGATAAAAAAAAGTTTAAAGAAGAGATTTTTGAAGCTGTTGCTAAAAAAGCACCCAATATTGATTTATATCTTGTTAATGAAAATCAAATTTCTACTCCTAAAATACGAAGTAAAAAAGGTTTTGATTTTTTAGGTTTTTTAAAAATCACAGGAGTTTTGCTTTTAGCAACTTTTATAGCTTTTGTATTTCATAAATTTAATACTCAGCCAAGCAATATAGTTATGATTTTTATTTTAGCAGTTTTTGCTTCTTCTTTTATTTCTGATAATAAAATTTTCGCCTTTTATTCTTCTTTGGTAAGTGTTTTGATTTATAATTTTTTCTTTTTAGAACCTATTTTTAGTCTTAAAGTTCATGATAGTGGAAATATTATTACTTTTACAACTATGTTTATAGTTGGATTTTTAACAGCTGTTTTTACTAGAAGATTAAAATTGCAATCTAAAGAACTCACTAAAAGAGCTTATAGAACGGCTATTTTGCTTGAAAATAGTGAAAAGTTAGCAAGAGTGAAAAGCAAACAAGAGCTTTGGGAACAACTTGGAAATCAAGCTTTAAAATTATTAAATTTACCTATTATTATTTATCCTATAAATAAAAACAATATTTTATCGAAACCTTTGTTGTTTTTTAACGATGATAAGCAAATGTTAAAAAATTGTTTTAGTGCTGATGAGATTGCTATTGCTCAATGGGTTGCAACAAATAAAGAAAGAGCAGGTGTTTGTACAAATACCTTGCCTAATGCTAATGCTATGTATTTACCTATAGAAGATGGGGAAAAAACTAAAGGGGTCATAGGTATAGTTTTAAAAGAAAAACGTCCCTTGCAAGACTTTCAGTATGAAATTTTAAGTGCTTTACTTAATGAGGCAGGAGTTAGAACAAGGGATATATTTTTATTATAAATCCCTTAATTTATTAATCTCATCTCTAATAGCAGCAGCTTTTTCAAACTCAAGTGCTTTAGCTGCTTCAAGCATTTGCTTTCTTAACTCTTTGACAATTTTTGCTCTTTCGTTAGCAGGCATTTTTTCTAGTTTTTTACCTTTGCGATAAATTTCGCCTAAATCCTCTTCATTTTTCAAGCTCTCTTCAATATGGCGTTTGACTGAAGTTGGCGTGATATTGTATTTTTTATTATAAGCCATTTGAAGTTTGCGGCGTTCATTGGTGGTATCCATAGCTTCTTGCATGGATTTTGTGATTTTTTTGCAAAAAAGCAAAACCTTACCATTGACATTTCTAGCTGCTCTTCCCATGGTTTGGATTAAACTTGTAGTACTTCTTAAAAAACCTTCCTTATCTGCGTCCATAATGGCAATGAGTGAAACTTCAGGTAGGTCTAGTCCTTCTCTAAGTAAGTTAATGCCAATTAGCATATCAAAAGCACCACTTCTTAAACCTCTTATGATTTCATTGCGTTCTATAGCATCGATATCTGAGTGCATGTATTTGACTTTTATACCAAGCTCTAAATAATACCTTGTAAGTTCTTCAGCGAGTTTTTTAGTTAGTACGGTTACTAAAACTCGTTCGTTTCTTTGTATGACTTTTTTAGCCTCATCAAATAAAATTTCAACCTGATTATCGCTATCTTTTAATTCTATCAAAGGATCAAGTAATCCCGTAGGACGCATGATTTGATAAAAGATATTTTCTTTGCTAAGTTCAAGTTCTAAAGGTGCAGGTGTGGCTGAAACAAAAAGAAATTGACAATTTTTATGGATAAATTCATCAAACATTAAAGGACGATTATCCAAGGCTGAAGGCAAACGAAAACCATAATCAACCAAGGTTTGTTTTCTGCTTCTATCTCCTGCAAACATACCTCTAAATTGTGGTAAAGATACATGGCTTTCATCGACTATAACAAGAAATTTTCTATCTTTAATCGCAAAATAATCAAAAAGCGTATAAGGAGTATCACCTTCTTTAAGTCCTGTTAAATGCCTTGCATAATTTTCAACACCTTTACACATTCCTGTGCTTGTAAGCATTTCAAGATCAAATTCAACCCTTTGTTTAAGGCGTTGATATTCTACGAGTTTATTTTCATGTTCAAAATAAGCAAGGCGTTCGTTAAGTTCTGCTTTGATATCTTTTATCGCTTGTTTTAGTCTTGTTTCGCCCACGCTAAACTGGCTTGTAGGATAGAGTATGAAGCGTTTTAAATCTTTGCCTTTTTTATTTTCTAAAACATTGTAATGATACATAGCATCAAGTTCATCGCCAAAAAATTCAAGTCTTACTACTTCATCTTCATAATAAGCTGGATAAATGTCTATAATATCTCCTTGAACTCTAAAATCTGTACGATCAAAAAAATTATCATTTCTTTTATAACCCATATCTACAAGTTTTTTTAAAAGTTCTTTTTGTGAAATTTGCATACCTAGTTCAAAGATTAAAACCATGCCTATGTATTCATTTGGATTGCCAAGTCCATAATTTGCTGAAACACTAGCTATACAAACCACATCTTCATAACTTAAAAGAGAAGCAGTAGCACTCAGTCTTAAACGCTCTAAGTCTTCATTAGTAGAGCTGTCTTTTTCTATGAAAACATCAGTGCGTGGGATATAGGCTTCAGGTTGATAATAATCATAATAAGATATAAAATATTCCACATGATTTTTAGAAAAAAAGCCTTTAAATTCGCTATAAAGTTGTGCACAAAGGCTTTTGTTGTGACTCATGATAAGGGTAGGTATATTAAGTTCTTTAATGACATTTGCCATGGTAAAGGTTTTTCCACTTCCTGTAACGCCTAGTAAGGTTTGATATTTGTTGCCTTTTTTTATACTTTTTACTATACCTTTTATGGCTTCTTGTTGATCGGGACTGGGTTTAAATTCGCTGGTAAGTTCTAACATTTTTCTACTTTATTTTTATTTTTGAAAAAATTTTAAAAGAAAATGCTTTAATTAAAAATTAATTGACAATAAAAACCTAAATTTAAATTTTTTTCTGCTACAATATCAAATAATATTTTCCATAAATTACAAATTTCTTAAGAAGGCAAAAATATGTTTGATGAAAAAATAATCAATACTATGACAGATAAAGTAAATGAATTAATTGAAAAGTATAACGAAGTTTGCGAAGCCAATGAGGCTTTAAGAAATGAGCTTGTAAGTGTGAAAGCACAAAATGAAGCAAAAAGCAATCAAATCATGCGTTTAGAAGAAGAACTTAAATCTCGCAATATAGAAAGCGAAGATATTTATAAGAAAATAGAGGCTGTTCTTGGCAGATAATCTAAAACAAGTTATTGTTAATGTCAATGCAAAAGATTTCATTGTTAAGTGCAGTGAAGAATTTGCAAATTTTTTAGAAGATGATATCGCTTTAATTTCTGGCGGTACTAAAAAAATAGAACTTAAACGTTTTGTAGATGCGTTTGTTAAAAAAAGTTATGAAAATTATATTTTAGAAAGAGAACTTAAGAAACTAATAAAAGCAATCAATGAAGAACTCCCGACAAAATGAATAAAGCTTTTACTTTGCTTGAGCTTGTTTTTGTGATTTTGATTTTGGGAATTTTATCAAGCTTATCTTTATCTTTTATTAATACTACAAAAGATGAGGTTAAAATTTTAAAATTAAAAATGGACTATGAAATGCTAAGCTCGGCTCTTGCTTTAATGCGTAGTCAAATGAGACTTAAAAATTTAAATTTTCCAGAAATTTTAGATAATGCACAAAACAATCAAGCCAAAGAAAAACTCTTTTATTGTTTAAATGATTGTGATTATTCTTTGCTTGATACACCTATTTATTCTGATTTTAAATCTTGGATAAAAATAGGTAAAAATCACTATAGATTTGCATTAAATGCCAAAGAGATGGTTGAATTTATTTATGATTCTAAAGAAGGTTTGTTAAAGTGTATAGGAAGTTCTAGATGCAAAGATCTGATATAAGATATTATGAGCTTGCAATTTGTGGTTTGTATTTGGATAATTTAACTTTTCATAGTTTTGATGAAATCAAACCTTTAACACAAGTATTAGTGGATTTAAAAACTAAAAAAAACCTTAAAGCTATCGTGCTTAAAGAATGTCAAAAACCTGATTTTAAAACCGTAGAAATTAAAGAAATTACAGGGTATTTTCTAACTCCTTTGCAGTTTGAATTGGTAAATTTTATTGTTTATTATTATGCTTCAAAACTTGGTTTTGTTTTGGGTTTTTTTGAAACTAGTCCTAAGTATAAATGTCACAAAATGTTTTTTAAAGATACCCCTAAGCTAAGCAATCAACAACAAAATGCCTTAAGTTTTCTTCAAAAAGAAAATAATTCCTTGCTTTTTGCTGATACAGGTAGTGGCAAGACTGAAATTTATATTTCTTTGATAAAAGAGTGTTTAGAACAGGGTAAACAAGCTTTACTTTTGATGCCAGAAATCGCACTCACTCCACAAATGCAAAAGCGTTTGGAAGTGTATTTTAAGGATAATTTTTTCCTGTGGCATTCTAAAATTTCAAAGAAAAAAAAGCAAGAATATTTAGAGCGTTTTTGCAAGGGAGAAGTGCTTTTAGTAGCGGGTGCAAGATCGGCTTTGTTTTTGCCTTTTAGAAATTTAGGACTTATTGTAGTAGATGAAGAACACGATAATTCTTATAAGGCTTCTAATCAGCCTTTTATCAATGCAAGAGATTTAGCACTTTTTTTGGGTCAAAAAAATAATATTAAAGTGGTTTTAGGTTCTGCAACTCCATCTTTAACGAGCTTTTATAAACAAAAAAGTTTTAGATTAAAAGGAACTTTTTTTGACAGTAAAAAACATTTTTTATATGATGAAAATGAGCTTGGTATAACACCTATGCTTTTAAGCGAATTAGAAAAAAGTTTAAAACATCAAAAACAAGCTATAGTGTTTTTACCTACAAGGGCTAATTTTAGACAAATCATTTGCAAGGATTGTGGGGAAACGATAAAATGTCCTTTTTGTTCTATCGCTATGAGTATGCATAAAAAGAAAAATGTTTTAAAATGTCATTATTGTAATTATACTTCTTTGATAGAGCAAAATTGTCCAAGTTGTAAAGGAGAAATGTTAGAAGCTAGAAAAATGGGGACTGCTGAACTTTTAGAGCTTTTGCAAAATGCTTTGCCTTTAGCAAAAATAGTAAAATTTGATAGCGATGAAATCACAAGCGTTAAAAGGCTTAATACTATTTTAAAAGACTTTAATGAAAATAAGATCGATATACTTATTGGCACCTCTATGCTTGCTAAAGGGCATGATTATCATAGTGTGGATTTGAGTGTGATTTTAGGGCTTGATGAGTATTTGTTTCGTCCTAGTTTTAGAGCGAGTGAAGAAACTTTAGCTTTAGCTATGCAAGTTGCAGGTAGGGCAGGGCGTAAAGGCGAAGCAAGAGTACTTTTGCAAACAAAAAATAGAGCTTTTTTTGAAAGGTATATAGAGGATTATGATGCTTTTTTAAAAGATGAGTTAGAAAATAGAAAAGATCTTTATCCTCCATTTAAACGCCTTTTAAGAGTTCTTATAGAAGATAAGGATCAACAATCCTCACAAAAGCTTTGCGAAAAACTTGCCTATCAATTTAAAAATATCAAACAGGTAGAATTGGTAGGCTATGGAATTTGTGGAGTTGAAATGCTGCATGGAAAATATCGTTTTTATTTATTACTTAGAAGTGAAAATCATAAAGCTTTAGTGGCAATTGAAAATTATATTTTGCAATTTAAAAATGTAAGTGCAGATATTGATCCTATTGATTTTGTGTAAGCAAGATAATTATTTATCTTTGTATATCTTTTCAAATTCTTTATAATATTTCCAAGAGTCAATAATATGAGGATGTGTTTGTTTTAAATGATTTAGTTCATTTTCAAATATATTAAAAAAAGTATAAATAAGTGATTTATTTTTTATAAAATAATCTATCACATCTTTTTCTTTCATCATTTTTGTTTCTGTTTCGTCTATGGTTATTTTAATTTGATGTAAAAAATTATGTAAATAATGTTTAATTGTTGAAAATAAAAGATTGTTTTGTTCTAATTGCTTAAAATTATTTTTATCAATATATACACCCATATCATTACATAGGTCATTTTTTATAATTTCTTGTATTATGTCTATTTTTTCATTATTAATGTGTTTTCTGTCTAAAATTATGGGAATGCTAGAAGTTTTATCAATATTAAAATTTTTATTATTTTTAGGAGTATTAAGATAAAAG
This sequence comes from Campylobacter sp. BCW_6463, assembly GCF_001762785.1. Lineage (NCBI taxonomy): Bacteria > Pseudomonadati > Campylobacterota > Epsilonproteobacteria > Campylobacterales > Campylobacteraceae > Campylobacter > Campylobacter sp. BCW_6463. Next base: position 40,659 of record NZ_MJXL01000030.1, on the reverse strand, counting down.
GTATTGTTAATATCCTTAGAATTTGCATAAAGTGTAATAGGAAAAAGATAGCGAATATAACCTCTAAATTCTTTAATTTTAAATAAATCTAATTTATCTTTATGGGGGGGGGGTAAAATTAAAATTTATAGCAAGTAAATTCATAGTATCGAAGGCCTTTGATTGGCGGATTTCTTCCATATCAAGATAGTATACTTTGTCTTTGTTAAAATATTTTAATAAATAAGAGATGATAAAAACTCCTTGTTGTAGTTCGTTTATATCGATTTTAATTTTATGATTTTGATGAGCAAGATAGTCAATATAATAACGCCAATCATAAGTTAGATTAAATTCAGAGGGATAGTTTCTTGAAACTTTATTCCAATCTCTTCCCCAGTTATGCTTTAAAATTCCTATTGGATCGCGAACTCCGCAAATAATTTTAGAGTTAAAATCCAATAAAGATAGATATTTATCAAAATAAGGTAGATTGATTTCTGATATATTAATAGCATATTGAGTAATCGTATTGTCATTTAGACACATGTAATTAAGACAATATCTTTCTTTGACATCAGGTGGTAAAACCCAGGAGGCAAAACAAGTTACATCGCAACATTGATTAAGGTATCTTAAAAATGCTGCTGCTCCAACGCCATGTGGAGAAATATAGATAAATTTATAGTGTTTAGGTAGGGGTAAATTTAAATCCCAAGCTAATTCTGCACAATGTCGACTAGCATCTATTTCTATAAAATTAGGATTGATTAAAGGTGGATAAGGATGTTTTATTGATAAATATCTATTCTTAAATTCGCTAGAATTGAGCCAAGTGCAAATTGTTTCAATATTTTCCAAAACAAAGGTAAAAAATTTTTCATTATTCGAATTTTTTAAAGCTTGTAAAAGAATTTGAGCTAGGGTTGGAGTTAGGTTATTTTTTATATAGAGTAAAAGATTTTGCATATAACCTCTTTTAATTGTATTTAATTTATATATAATTCATAAATATTTAAATGTCATGAAATTTAAATATATTATCAAAAATAAACTTTAATTAAAGCAATAAAAAGTTAAAATTTGATATTAAAATTTTTCAAAGAGTGAAGTTATGGAATATAAAAGATTTAAAACCAGACAAATCAAAGTAGGAAATGTTTTAATAGGCGGTGATGCACCCATTTCAGTTCAATCGATGCTTTTTACTAAGACAAGAGATATAGAAGGTTCTTTAGAGCAAATCAATCGTCTTTATTTTGCAGGAGCAAATATAGTGCGTTTGGCGTGTTTGGATATGGCCGATGCAAGGGCTTTAAAAGAGATTAAAGCTAAAAGTCCTTTGCCTTTAATCGTAGATATTCATTTTAATCATAATTTGGCTGTATATTGTGCTGAATTTATCGATGGAGTGCGTATAAATCCTGGCAATATAGGCTCTAAAGAAAATATCAAAGAAGTGGTAAAAGCATGTAAAGAACGGGGTATCCCTATACGTATCGGTGTAAATCACGGCTCCATAGAAAAACAATTTAGCGATAAATTTGGCTATGGTGTCGATGCTATGCTAGAAAGTGCGATGTATAATATCAAGCTTTTAGAGGATTTAGACTTTTTTGATATTAAAATTTCCATGAAGACTTCAGATGCTCAAAAAACTATAGAAGCTTATGAGAGATTAAGACCGCTTTGTGATTATCCTTTTCACTTAGGGGTAACTGAAGCAGGAACTAAATTTCATAGCACTGTAAAAAGTTCTATAGCTTTAGGAAATTTACTTCTTAAGGGTATAGGCGACACTATGCGTGTTTCTATGACGGGCGAACTTGAAGAAGAAATTCGTGTAGCAAGAGCAATCTTGCAAGATAGCGGAGTGCAAAAAAGCGGAGTAAATATCATCTCATGTCCAACTTGCGGTAGGATTCAAAGTGATTTGCTCAGCGCGATTAAAATAGTAGAGGAAAAAACCAAGCATATAAAAGAACCTTTAAATATCAGTGTCATGGGCTGCGTGGTAAATGCTTTGGGCGAAGCTAAAGGTGCTGATGTGGCTATAGCCTTTGGGAAAAATCAAGGACTTGTTATAAGACATGGTGAAGTTGTAGCTAAATTAAAAGAAAGTGAACTTGTAGATAGATTTTTAGCTGAAGTTGAAGATGAAGTTAAAAGTAGGGCTGCAAAAGAATAAAAGCCAAGAAGCAAGGTTTAACCTTGCTTTTAGAATGGCCATATCGCTTCTATAACTTTACTACCCCAAGGTTTTCTTGTGCTTCTATCCACTTCACCTTCTGTTTTATAGAGAATTTTAGCATCTGCTATATATTTACTATCTATAGTATTGTCTTGACCGATGTCATAAGGACGAATAACACCGCTTAATTGTATGATTTGTTTCTCTCCGTTGATTAAAAGCTCTCTTGAGCCTTCGATAAAATAATTACCATTCGATAAAATTTTAATTACACGCGTTGAAATTGTAGTATTGAAACTTTCATTTCTGCTTTGTGAGCCTGTTCCTGTGTACTTGTTTGAACTATTGGTTTGAAAGCCTATATTAGAATAAGCATTGACTTTATTAAGAGCATTAGCTACCACTCCTGAACTTCCTGTTAAAGCACCTCCGCCTAAATTTGAGGTATTAGTTCTACTTGTTGCTTTATTGGCTTGTGTGCTTTGAGTGGTACTTTCTTGTATAACAACTGTAACTAAATCATTTACATTCATAGCTTTTTTATCTGAAAATAAAGGATTATCCCCTTTGCCAAAAAGCGATCCTGGTGCACTTTCTACATTATTGCTTTGTTTTGGTGCAAGTTCTTCTACATAAGCAGGTGGTTTCATTGAAATTTGTGGATCAACCGTTGCAGAACAACCAAAAAACGCAAACGGTAACATATAAAATAAAACTTTTTTCATTTTCGTCCTTTAAAATATAAATTTTTTATTTTTATTTTGTTAAAATTAGAAAAAGCAAAGAGTGTTCCACATTTATAAATTTAAGGAGAAAATGATGGCAAATCTTTATTTGATGAGATCTAGAAGTGATGAATTAAATACTATTATTAGTACAAATTTGCTTAAAAATTATAGCAAAATTTACAAAAATATCGCAATTTATTGTCCTGTGATATACATACATCGCGTCCCTGTTTTGCAAGGTTGGTTGGAAGAATTTAATATTAACCAAACCGTAAAAAGTGCTTATGGTTTTACCTTTAGAGAAGCAATGGAGGAATTTAGCAAAGATCCTCATAATTTTTTTAATGTTATTTTAGAAGAATACGAAGAGTTAAAACGCAAATACGATTTTGTGCTTGTAAATAGCTTTTGCGAATTTGGAATACTTGATGGATTTGATCTTAGTATAAAATTGGCTAAAAATCTTAATACCCCTATCGCTGCTATTATTAATGATGAAGATAAACTTATAGCTCAAAAATATTTCGATCATACCCTAGATGGTCGTAATTATGTTTTGATTAATGAAAAATTTAATTTTGAAGAAGTGCAAAAGCTTGAAGAGTATGATTTTATAACTCCGCATCGTTTTAAATATGAATTGATTAAACAAAGCGTAAAAAATAAAAAAACTGTTGTTTTGCCAGAAAGTAATGATGAGAGAATTTTAAAAGCTGCTGAAATTTTATTAAAAAGTAAAGTTGTTGATCTTATTTTATTGGGTGATGAGGAAAAAATCAAACAAGATGCTGCTAGATTAAGTCTTGATTTAAGTACTATACAAATTATGAATCCGCTCAATTCAGAATATAATCAAGAATTTACTTCCATTCTTTATGAGGCAAGAAAATCTAAAGGAATGAGTTTAGAAGAGGCTAAGATGCTAGTTCAGGATAAAACTTATTTTGGAACTTTGCTTATACATACTGGAAAAGCTGATGCTATGGTTAGTGGAGCATCAACTACTACGGCTGAAACAATTCGCCCTGCATTGCAGCTTATTAAAACCAAAGAAGGTATTAGTTCTGTTTCGGGAATTTTCTTTATGGGGCTTGAAGATCAAGTTTTAGCTTTTGCGGATTGTGCTGTAAATCCAAGTCCAACTGCTGAACAGCTTGCAACTAGTGCTTATGTAAGTGCTATGACTGCTAAATCTTTTGGACTTGAACCAAGAATAGCTTTGCTTTCTTATTCTAGTGGTGATAGCGGTAAAGGGGAAAGTGTAGATCTTGTAAAAGAAGCATTAAAAATTGCTAAAGAAAAATACCCTGAGTTAAATATAGATGGTCCTATGCAGTTTGATTGTGCTTATGATCTAAAGACTGCGGCAAAGAAAATGCCAAATTCTAAGATAGCAGGCCATGCAAATGTGTATATTTTTCCTGATCTTAATGCAGCAAATATTTGTTACAAAGCAGTTCAAAGAACCGCTAATGCTTTAGCAATCGGTCCTATTTTACAAGGTCTTAAAAAACCTGTTAATGATTTAAGTCGTGGATGTTTGGTGGATGATATTGTAGATACTGTTATTTTAAGTGCTATACAAGCTCAATAGAAAGGAATAATAAATGAAAATTTTAGTTTTAAATTCAGGTTCTTCATCGATTAAATTTAAATTTTTTGATAATAAAGTCGTTAAAGCGAGTGGCTTAGTAGAGAAAATCGGAGAGCAAAATTCAAAAGTTATATTAAAAAATGTTTTAAATAATGAAAGTTTTGAAAGAGAATTAACAATAAATAATCACGAAGAAGGACTTAGTATAGTTAATGAGCTTTTTAAAGAATCAGGAATTTTAGCGGATTTAAATGCTCTTGATGGCTGTGGTCATCGTATAGTTCACGGGGGAAGAAATTTAAGTGAGCATTGTTTAGTAGATGACTATGTTCTTAAAGAGATAGATAGGGTTAGTATTTTTGCTCCTTTGCATAATCCTGCCCATTTAGCAGGCATAAAAACAATGATTAAAGCTGCACCTAGTGTTGCAAATGTGGCTATTTTTGATACAGCTTTTCATCGTACTATGCCTGATTTTGCTTATATGTATGCTTTGCCTTATGATTTTTATGATAAGCATAATATTAGAAGATATGGTTTTCATGGGACTTCCCATGCTTATGTTAGTTCTAGAGCGGCAAAATTTCTTCAAAAAGATCAAGATGAATTAAATGTTATCTCTGCTCATCTTGGAAATGGTGCAAGTGTATGTGCTATAGAAAAAGGTAAAAGTGTGGATACTTCTATGGGATTTACTCCGCTTGAAGGACTTATTATGGGAACGCGTTGCGGGGATATAGATCCTGCTATTTTACCTTTTATAAGCCATATTAAAAGTTTAACTATAGAAGAAATAGATACACTGATGAATAAAAAAAGCGGAGTATATGGAATTTGCGGTTATAATGATTTTAGAGATATAGAACGAGAGATAGAACAAGGTAATGATAAAGCACGTTTGGCTCTTGATATGTTTTGCTATCGTCTTGTAAAATATATAGGATCCTACTTTGCTGTGTTGCCAAAAACCGATGCTATTATTTTTACAGGTGGTATAGGAGAAAATGATAGTTTGGTTCGACAAAAAGTATGTGAGAGATTAGCTCATCTTGGTATCGAGTTAAATTTTGAACTTAACAAACAAAGGATTTCGGGCGAAAGAATGATAAATCATGCCAATTCTAAAGTTAAAGTGCTTGTTATTCCTACAGATGAAGAATTAGAAATCGCTAGAATCACAGAAGAATTAATAAGCAATTGAAAGAGGTTTATATTTAGTAAAAATTAATTTTCTTTAGATAAAATTTTAATTAAAAAATAAAGCGTGGATTATGAAAAAATTTAAAGAATTTAGCCTTCGTTTTTTATTTAAAGTATCAGAACAACCTGTTTTAGTGAAGGATTTATTAGAGGCAAATGCACTTTTTAATGACGGTATGCTTGTAGATCCTTCTAAGCTAAATTTTAATTTCAAAATTCTAAATTCTTATATTTATTTTGGTGTTTTTTGTGCTGTGGTTTTGTTGCCATTGCTTTTAATTACTCATTATTTTTTAACAAAACTTGACTTTCATATAAGCATAGTGAGTGCTGTTATGGTTACTGCTTGTGTATTTATAGGATATGATATTTTTAAAGTTTATACTCGCAAAATAATCTCAAAAAAAATAATACAAAAAGCCTGGGCTTTGCATTTCCCTTATTTTGCTTATGAAAAATACTCTATAATGGCAGGTGAAATTTATAGGGAAGCCTTAAAAGAAGAAATTCCAAAAGCAAATTTAGAGCAGTATGTTTTAGATAAGATTATTCATTCTAAATAATCTAAAATTTGATTTTGGAATCGCATATTTTCAAGTCTTCTTTTTAAATCTTTATTTTCTTCGTTTAAAACGCTTTCTTCTGTTCTTAATGTAGCAATTTCTCTACTAAGATAATAAATTTGATTTCTAATATAAATTTGTGGAGCAAATAAAAATAACGCAAAACTAACAAGTAAAGCCGCAAAAAGAAGATGATTGAAATTTAGGTTTCTATCTTCTTTGGTGGCATTAGAGAAGCCTTCTAATAAAACATTTTTTGCCTTTTGAGCATCTTCATCATTTTGTTGTTTTTCTTGGGCTTGATTGGATGGTTTTGGAAGTTCTTGTTTATTTTCTTGTGGTGTTATCTTTTTTTGTAAATTTTCCAAACTTTGTTTAATATCGGGTTGTTTTTTAATATCAGGTCGTTTTTCTATAGTTTGGGAATTTTGTATTTTAGGCTCAGTTTTTTGAATTTTTTCTATAGATTTTATAGATTCTTTTTTTTCTTTTTTATCTTGGATAGGGTTTTGATCATTTTTTGTTTGAATTTTTGGTTTGGTTTGAATATTTTTTATCTCGTTTATTTTTTTTCTTCCAAACGAAAAAATCTTTTTAGTTTTTTTATTTTCTTCTTTTTTTCTTTCTTTCATTTTGGAAAAAATTTTTTTAGCAAGAGATTGCTTTTCTTCTAATTTAACATTGATCAGATCTTCTTTTAAATATATATTTGATTTTTTGGTATGTTTTGACTCATACTCTTCATCGAGTTCTTCTAAGAATTTATTAGGAGTCTTTTTTTTAAAACGACGTCTTAAAATATCATCGCTAGAAATTTCATTTCTTAAGTCATCATCAAGCGGTTTGCCTTGATTTATAGCACGAGAAAATTTCAGCATTTTTTGGCGTATGTTTTGGCGTTCTTTTATAAAATCATCTTCTAGCATTATTTATTGTCCAAATTATTAAAATAAAAAGCCCGCATTTTAGCACAACTAGAGCGAGAATTTTTTAAAAGTTCTTCCTTGCTTGCGCTTATAGCTTTTTTGGTTATTATTTGCCCTAGGCTATGGTTATTTCCACATTCGCAACGCATTATTTTTTCATCACAAATGCAGTTTTTTGACCATTTTTTGAAAAAATTTTTTACTATTCTATCTTCCAAAGAATGAAAACTAATGATTGCTAAAATGCAATTTTTTGGTTTTAAATTTTCTAAATGCCCAAGAAAATCTTTAAGCACTTTAAGTTCTTGATTTACTTCTATTCTAATGGCTTGAAATGCTAAAGTGGCTTTGGAAATTTTTCTATGATTTTGTTTGCCTTTTCCTATGATTTGATAAAGTTCCTTGGCGCTTTTGATTGGATTTTTACTTCTTTCTAGGCAAATTTTTTCAGCAATAAAATGTGCATCGTGCAATTCTCCATAATCTTTAAAAATAGAAGTTAATTGCTCTTTTGTATAAGTATTAATAATCTCATAAGCCGATATTTTGGAGTTTTGATTCATTCTCATATCTAAAAAGTCAGAATTTACACTAAAACCTCTTTCGTTATTATCAAGTTGAAATGAAGAAACTCCAATGTCTGCTAAAATACCTCTTAATTCTTCTTTATGTGAAATTTTTTCTAAAACTTCACTAAAATTACTTTGTATAAAAGTTATCCTATTGTGAAAATCTTTAAGACGTTTTTTAGAAAATTCTAAAGCTTGTTGATCTTGATCGCAAGCAATGATTTCAAGATCAGGATGATTTTTAAGCAAAGCTTCACTGTGTCCGCCAAATCCTAAAGTGCAGTCTAAAAAATAACCTGTTTTAAGATTTTTAAAAATCTCTTGAACTTCATTAAGTAAAACTGGGATATGAGGAATTTCCAAAATCAATCCTAATAAATTTTTATAAACTATAATTATAACTAAATTTCATTGTAAAAATCATAAAATTTAAAGAACAAATATTTTTTGGTAAAAATTTTATAATTAAACTCCACTTAAACACTTCTACGATACAATATCTAGTTTAAATTTAATCAAGGAATGATATGCTTACTTGGATGCAACATCACAAAAAATATCTTGTTGTTACTATATGGGTTAGTACTATAGCTTTTGTTGGTGCCGGCTTTTTAGGTTGGGGTGCTTATGATTTTAATCTCAATAGAAGTTCGAGTGTTGCAACTGTAGGAAATGAAAAGATAGGTTTTAGCGAATTTGATACTAGATATAGACAGATTTTAAGTTATTATAATCAAATTAGCAATGGTGCTTTAACTCCAGAAAATGCTGAGCAACTAGGCATTAAAAATATAGCCTTAAGCTCTCTTGTTGAAGATAAGCTTTTGTTAAATTTTGCTAAAGATTTGGGTATTGGTATAAACGAGAATGAAATTTTACAAAAACTTGCAAATACTAGAGAATTTCAAGATTCTACAGGGGATTTTAACAAAACAATTTATTATGAACTTTTAAATGCCAATAATTTAACTCCAAAAGATTATGAAACACAACTTGCAAATGAAGTAATTACCGATAAACTTAATCAAATTTTTAATATTCCTAGCAAAGATGAGGAATTAAAAATGTTAGCTTCTAGTTATTTTATGCAAGATGCTTTAAGTATTGCAAAAATTGATTATGACAAAAAAAATATTAAGATTAATGAAGAGGATTTAAAAAAGCTTTGGAATGAACATAAAGAAGATTATAAAACTAAAAAAATATATGAAATTTCAACTTATTTTTTGCCAGTTAGCAATGAGAAAATTGACGACAAAGAATTAGAAAAATTTTACAATCAAGATGAAAATAAACTAAAATATAAAGATTTTGCAGGTAAAGTGATGGATTTTCAGTCTGCTAAAAATGAAGTTGCTAAAGATTACGCCTTAATGCAACTAAAGAATGTGGCTAATGCTAAATTTTTAGATTTAAAAAATGGGAAAGATAATTTTCAAAAAGATCAAAATATTAGTGAATCTGATGTTTATTATCCAATTGATCTTTTGAATAAAGCTAAAAATGGAGATGTTTTACGACCAGCACCTTATAATAACGGATATATCATAGTTAAACTAAATAAAGTAGATCCTATAAGAAATAAAACTTTTGAAGAAGCTAGAGAAGAAGTTTTACCTATGTATTTAAGCGAACAAGCTAGAAAAAATTTAGAAGAAAAAGCCAAAAATAGTTTAGTAAATTTTAAAGGCGATGATATAGGCTTTTTAAGTCGAGATAGTTCTCGCGAGAGTGTAAAGCTTAGTGATAAGATATTAAATGATTCTGAATTTGCTTATTTTTTAATGAATGTATTTAATGCTGATCAAAATAGTTCTTATGTGGTCATTAACGACAATAAAGCAATATTATATAAAATAAATAAACAAAAATTAGATATGAACTCCGATAAATTTAAACAATACAAAACTATGCTTGAGCAAAATTTGCAAAATTTAAAAGCAAATGAGCTTAAGCAAGAACTTATTGATGAACTTAAAAAGATATATCCAATAAAAATTTATTATAAAGGGAATTGATTTTGAATATATTAGGAATTGACTTAGGCTCAACCCAGACTTGTGCCATTATTGCTCAAAAAGATGAAGATGGATTAAAAATTATTGGTTTTTCCAAGTCAAAAACCAACGGGGTTAAAAAAGGTGCCATTACCAATATAGAGCTTGCTTCTAAATCTATTGAAGAAGCTGTTAGAAGTGCTGAGATGATGAGCGGAGTTCATTATGATAAGGTTGTGGTGTCTATATCAGGTGCTTATACTAAAAGCGTTGATAGTGTAGGTGTTGTTAATATTCCAAATCATGAAATAGGCATTAAAGAAATCCATCGTGCTGTAAGTACAGCTAAGCATACTGCCAATCTACCAAGTGGTTATGAAATTATCCATGTTTTGCCTTATAATTTTAAGGTTAATGATCTTGAACATGTTGATGATCCTTTGGGAATGAGTGGCAATCGTTTAGAAGTTTCAACCCATATAGTGATTTCACAAGAATCTCATATTAAAAATCTTAAGAAAGCGGTTGAATTAGCTGATTTAAGAGTGGATAATATAGTTCTTTCAGGATATGCTTCAGCTATAGCTTGTTTAGATGATAGCGAAAAGGAATTAGGCGCTGTTCTGATTGATACGGGTGGAGCGATTTGTGATATGGTTGTTCATACTGGAAATTCAATTAGATACAATGATTGTTTGCAAATTGGCTCGATTAATATCACCCAAGATTTATCAATGGCATTGCATACACCTTTAAAAGAAGCAGAAAAAATCAAGCTTAATTATGCAGCTCTTTCGCAACAGCCTAACACCCTTATACAAATTCCTTCAATGGGCGATGAAAGAAAGGTTAATGAAGTTTCTTTGGATATTATTTCAAACGTAATTTATGCAAGAGCGGAAGAAACTTTGATGATTTTGGCAAAAATCTTAAGTGATAATCGTTATGCCAATGCTATAGGTGGTGGAGTTGTTTTAACAGGTGGAATGACTAAGTTAGCAGGTATTGATGAGCTAGCTCCTGCAACATTTGATAATCGCTCAGTTAGACTGGCTACTGCAAGAAAAGATTTGATTACTGGTTTTAGTGAAATTTTTAATGATCCTGAAAATACTTGTGCTATAGGACTTTGTTTATATGGAGCAGGGTATTTTACGCCTTATGAACTTGATTCTAATGAAAAATTAAGATATAAAGGGGAAATTGAAAATTTTAATCGTCAAATTAAACAAGATATTGTTTTGCAAAAAGATGCAGAAAGTGAAATAAAATCTGATTTTTTTGATGAAAATTTGCAAGAAAATGATACAATTGCAATACAAGAACAATTAGATTTTAAAGAGCCAAAAGAAAAAAAACCTAGCGTTTTTTCAAATATCTGGCATAAAATTATGAATCAATTTTAACAAGGAGAAATTTTTATGAGTGAATTTTTAGTAGAAGAAATGCAACATAATAAAGGTGCAAAAATTAAGGTTATAGGCTGCGGTGGCGGTGGCGGTAATATGATCAACCATATGGTTAAAATGGGATTAAATGATCTTGATTTAATTGCAGCAAATACTGATGCACAAGCTATTTCAATTTCATTAGCAAAAACTAAAATTCAACTTGGCGAGAAAAAAACTAAAGGTTTAGGCGCTGGTATGCTTCCTGAAGTAGGCGCAGAAAGTGCTAGAGAAAGTTTTGAAGAAATAAAAGCAAGTCTTAGTCAAAGTGATATTGTATTTATTGCTTCAGGTTTTGGTGGAGGTACTGGAACGGGTGCCACTCCAGTTATTGCACAAGCAGCTAAAGAGATTGGAGCTTTAACTGTTTCTGTTGTAACTATGCCTTTTGCATTCGAAGGAAAACAAAGAAAAAAACTTGCTGAAAGCGGTCTCCTTGAGCTTAAAAAAGAAAGTGATTCTATTCTTGTAATTCAAAATGAAAAATTATTGAGCATTATTGATAAAAAAGCAGGCATTAAAGATGCTTTTAGATTGGTTGATGATATTTTAGCTCGTGCTGTAAAAGGTATGGTGTCTATCTTGCTTGATAATGGAGATATTAATGTTGACTTTGCGGATGTAAGAACCATCATGAGTCATCGCGGACTCGCGCTTATGGGTGTTGGTAGTGCTAGTGGTGAAAATGCTATAGAAGAGGCCCTTTCAAACGCTATAGAATCTCCTTTGCTTGATGGAATGGATATTAAGGGTGCCAAGGGAGTTATTTTACATTTTAAAACAAGTTCTAATTGCTCTTTGTTTGAAATTTCGGCAGCAGCAAATAGTATACAAGAAATTGTTGATGAAAATGCTAAGATTATTTTTGGTTCTACCACAGATGATAGCATGGAAGATAGAGTTGAAGTAACTATTATTGCGACAGGATTTGAAGATAAAGATACAGTAGCTAAAAAATCTACCGAAGAAGCTCAAGCTTCTAGGAAAAATCCTTATTTAAGTCTTAAAAAGGTAAGCGGTGGTTACGATGAAGAGATAATGGCGCAAATTGAAACACCAACTTTCTTGCGTCGTCAAATGGATTAAAATTGATTTTTAAAGCAAGATTGAGTCAAATCTTGCTTTTTGTAGTTTAAATTTCTCTCCTAATAATCTTTCAAATATTTATTTTTCTTTGTTTTTAAAAGTTGGAACACTCTTTGCTTTTATAGCTATAAAATCTTAATTTTATAGGTGAAAATATGCAAAATGGATATTATCAAGCAACTGGTGGAATGGTAACTCAGTTTAATAAACTTGATGTGATTACTAATAATCTTGCCAATATTAATACAAGTGGATACAAAAGAGATGATGTGGTTATTGCAGATTTTAAAAGGATTTTTAAAGAAACTCAGGATGAGTTGCCTATAGAAAATCACACAAGAGATGCATCTCGTTTTGTAAATACTACAATAGATGGAATCCCGCAAGTTTCTCAAGAATATACGGATTTTAGCCTAGGTTCTTTAAAGGCCACAAACAATCCTTTGGATTTGGCAATGACTAGAGAAGATGCTTTTTATTTGGTTCAAACCAAAGATGGAGAAGTAAGATTAACTAAAGATGGAAATTTTCAACTTGATGATGAGGGTTATTTGGTAAATAAGCAAGGATACAAGGTATTAAGTAGTGATTATTTTAATAATCCTCAGAATGCTGGCATACGCATTCCTAATGGTGCTGTTCAAATTAGCGTTGATAAAAACGGAAGCATTGAGGTTGATAGAGCTCAAAATGCAAGATTATTTGTAGCACAAGTAGATGATATAAGAGCTTTGCAAAAAGATGGGGATAATGTCTATAAAATAGATGATCTAACCCGCATTAGAGATTTGGAAAACTCCAATGCTATTCGCCAAGGTTTTTCTCAGGGATCAAATGTTAATCCAGTTACTGAAATGGTAGGACTGATTGAAGCAAACAGAATGGTAGAAATGTATCAAAAAGTTATGACAGCTCATATGGATGACTTAAATCAAGAAGCTATCAATAAGCTTGCAGCTGTTAAATAATTTAAAATAAAATAAAAAAAAGGATTAAAAATGATGAGATCACTTCATACTGCTGCTACGGGAATGGTAGCGCAGCAAACACAAATTGATGTTACTTCAAATAACATCGCCAATGTTAATACAGCAGGTTTTAAGAAAAGTCGCGCAGAATTTGCTGATCTTATGTATCAAGTTATGAAGTATGCAGGAACTTCAACTTCAGCTACTACTCTTTCTCCTTCGGGTATAGAAGTGGGTGTGGGTGTGCGTCCAACAGCAGTAACTAAAGTTTTTACTGAAGGAAATTTAAAATCAACAAGTACTGATGGTCTTGATATGGCTATTGCAGGTAATGGGTTTTTTCAAATACAACTTCCTGATGGCACTATAGGATATACTAGAAATGGGCAATTTACAAAAGATAATGAAGGCAATATTGTAAATTCAGATGGTTATAGACTTTTACCTGAAATGACAATACCTGAAGGCGCAACAGCAATTAATGTTGCTACAGATGGAACCGTTTCTGTAATGCTACCAGGGGAGCAACAAGAAACTCAAATTGGCCAAGTGGAGCTAGTTCAGTTTATAAATCCAGCGGGTCTTCATTCTATGGGTGATAATCTTTATCTTGAAACAGGAGCAAGTGGTGCACCTGTTGCGGGTATAGCAGGACAAGATGGACTTGGAACAATAAGACATGGATTTATAGAACTTAGTAATGTTCAGCTTGTTGAAGAAATGACAGATCTTATCACAGGACAAAGGGCTTATGAAGCGGGTTCTAAGGCAATTACAACAAGTGATGATATGCTAGGAATTGTAAATCAACTTAAGCGATAGTTGATATAAAATAAATATTTTTAATTCTTTTTTAGTTTAATGGCGTGTTAAACGCCATTAAATTTTTAGCAAGAGTAGCAAGTTTTAAATTCATAAGCAGTTGGACGAGCTTCTACTGGCCAAACTTGTGTTTCAAATTTTAAATGCTGATAGTCATCGATAAAAATATCGCTCATTACAGGTTTTAAATAAGAATTATGTCGGATTAAAGCTTCTAAACTTCCTCTTAGAGTATGTGGTAATTGCTCTATCCCTTTTTCACGTATTTCATCCAAAGTAAGATCAAATAAATTTTCATCCATAGGACCTACAGGAATGGTTTTATTTTTGATTCCATCAAGCCCTGCCATTAAAAGACTAGCAAAAGCTAAATAAGGATTAGCAGTACTATCAGGGAAGCGAATTTCTATACGAGCTGAATTTTTACCTATGCCATAAGGAACGCGACAACTTGCTGATCTGTTTTGACAAGAATAAGTTAAAATACAAGGAGCTTCAAAGCCAGGAACTATTCTTTTGTAAGAGTTGGAACTTGGATTTGTAAAAGCTGCGACACTTCTAGCATTTTTTAAAATTCCACCTATATAATTTATAGCAGTTTGACTAAGTCCACTGTATCCATCTTTATCGTAAAATAAATTTACCCCATCTTTCCATAAGCTCATATGAACATGCATACCATTGCCATTATCTCCGTATAAAGGTTTTGGCATAAAAGTGGCAGTTTTGCCATTTAAATGAGCTACCATTTTTACAACATATTTATAAATTTGAACATTGTCAGCTGCTTCTACAAGCGTGCCAAAATTTACTCCTATTTCAGCTTGTCCTTGTGCAACTTCATGATGATGAACAAAAGTTTTAAGACCTACTTTTTCAAGGGTTTGAACCATTTCAGAACGAATATCTACTAAAGAATCAATTGGCTGAACTGGAAAATATCCACCTTTGTTTCTTGGCCTGTGTCCAGTATTGTAGCTATCGGTAAATTCTCTATCATCATTCCACTCTCCTTCTTCGGTATCAACTTCATACTTAGAACAATGAGTAGTATCAACTATTTTTACACTATCAAAAACAAAGAATTCATTTTCTGGTCCAAAGTAAGCAGTATCAGCTATGCCACTATTTTTAAGGTGTTCCATTGCTTTTTTTGCTATGCTTCTTGGACATTTTTCATACATTTGTCCTTTGTAAATATCATACACATCACAAAATACTATGATAGTAGGATCAGCTGTAAAAGGATCTAAAAAAGCACTTTGAGCATCAGGTTTTAAAATCATATCTGATTTTTCTATAGGTTGCCATCCATGGATTGAGCTTCCATCAAATGGAATGCCAGTTTGAAATGTTTCTTCATTGATTGCATGAAGATTATAGGTAATATGATGCCAAGTTCCTATCATATCTGTAAAACGAAAATCAACAAAAAGCACTTCATTTTGTTTGCAAAATTTGAAAAAATCATCTATATTATTAACAAATTTTCCCATATTTTTACTCCTTTATGTAATTAAATTTATAAAATTATATCTTAAAATTTTTAATTAAGATTTAATTAATATATTTTTTTTAATAAATTTAAAAATTTAATTTAAAAAGATTAAAAAATAAAAATTTATATTTTTGTTTTAGATAAAATTGATTATAATTTTAAGCAATTATTGAAAATCTAGATTTAAAAAAGGGAAAAAAATGACTCAAGAAGAGCTTGATGCTTTGATGAATGGTGATGTTGATCTTGATTCAGAGACAGAAGCAGAGGTAAAAACCGAAGAATCGAATACCGAAGAAGATGCTTTGATGTTAGAAGATGTCAAAATAGCTGATTACAAACCTAATCCTAGTGTAGTATGGCCACCACCCCCACCAAATCAGGAACATAAAGTTGTACATCAGTTAGATGATGTTACAAAAGATAGCGAGCTTAAAGCAACGGAAATGATGGATAAGCTTGAAAGTATTAATAATTTTTTTGCGGATTCTGAAAGTTTACTCAAAGAAATAAATAAAGCAATAGAAAAAAATATTGATATTTTTTCCAAACTTAATGAAAAATTTCCTAATGTAGAAAGTTTCAGTGAAGCTTTAGAATTAAACAATCAAGCTAAAAAAAGTTCTAGGGAGATTGTCGGAAATCTTCAAAGCGGACAAGATGAAGTGATGATGGCAATGGATGCAATGCAGTATCAAGATATACATCGTCAAAAAATCGAACGTGTTATTAATGTAATGCGTGCTTTAAGCCGTTATATGAGTTCTTTATTTGAAGGTAAAATTGATGATAAAAAACGTGTAAGTTCTGCAGTGCATATTGAAGGTGATAGCACTACTGATGTTGTAAGTAATGATGATATAGAAGCTTTAATTGCAAGTTTAGGGCAAAAATGATCATTCCTGAAATAGTAGCTCCTGCAGGAAATTTCACAAAATTAAAAATTGCTTTAGCTTATGGTGCAGATGCGGTTTATGCGGGTGTGAATAATTTTTCTTTAAGATCACGTACTGCAAGAGAATTTAATTATGAAAGTTTTGAAGAAGCTATTAAATATACCCATGAGCGTGGTAAAAAAATTTATGTCACTTTAAATGGTTTTCATCTAAGCTCTCAAATTGAAGGCTTAAAAAGACATATATTAAAATTACGTGAGATGAAACCCGATGCTTTTATTGTAGCTTCTGTTGGAACTATGCGTCTTGTTAAAGAGCTTGCACCTGAAATTTCTTTACATGTTTCTACTCAGGCGAATATTTTAAATTATTTAGATGCTCAAGTTTATAAGGATATGGGCGCTAAAAGGGTTGTAATTGCGAGAGAATTAGGGCTTAAAGATGCTAAAGCTTTAAAAGAAAATTGCGATATTGAACTTGAAGCCTTTGTGCATGGTTCTATGTGTTTTGCTTATTCTGGGCGTTGTTTAATAAGCTCTGTGCAAAGTGGAAGAATGAGTAATCGTGGATCTTGTGCAAATGATTGCAGATTTAATTATGAGCTTTATGCTAAAAATCCAGAAAATGGTACTTTATTTCGTTTAGAAGAAGATGAAAATGGTACTCATGTTTTTAATTCCAAAGATTTAAATCTTTGTTCTTATATAGAAAAAATCATGCAAGAAAATTGTATCAGTGCTTTTAAGATAGAAGGACGCACCAAAAGCGAATATTATGTTGCGCTTACAACAAGAACTTATAAAATGGCTATACAGGATGTTTTAGAGGGTAAGTTTGAGTCAAACAAGTATGAAAAAGAGATTGCTACGCTTAAGAATCGTGGTTTTACAGATGGCTATCTTGTTTCGCGTCCTTTAGAAAAAACCGACACACAAAATCATAATACAAGCATAGAAGAAGGCTCTCATCAAGTGCATGCTATAAGCGAAGATGGAAGCTTTTTTAAATGCAAAGGAAAAATCGTTTTAAATACGCCTTATGAAATTTTAGCTCCTTTAGGCGATGTGATTCAAACTTGTGACAATGAACTAGGTAAAATTTATCAAAAAGAGGATAAATATTTTATAGAGTTTAAAAAACTCATTGCTAAAAACAATAAAGAATTTAGTGAAATTCATAGCGGTAATGAACATGAAATTCAATTACCAAGTAAAATCAGTGCATTAAGTTTTTTAAGAAAGGAAATATAGATGAATTTTGTTTCTATTTTAATGGGAAGCAAGAGTGATTATGAGACTATGAAAGAGGCTGCTAAAACTTTAGAAAGTTTTGGGGTAAAGTATGAACTTATTATCTCATCAGCTCATCGTAGCCCAAAAAGAACAAAAGAGTATATTACAAATGCTGAAGAAAAAGGTGCGAAAGTTTTTATAGCAGCAGCTGGAATGGCAGCGCATTTGGCTGGAGCTGTTGCAGCTTATACCACAAAACCTGTTTTAGGAGTGCCTATGCCAGGAAGTAATCTTGCAAGTATGGATTCTTTGTTTTCTACGGTGCAAATGCCTAGTGGAATTCCTGTAGGAACTTTAGCTATTGGTAAGGCTGGAGCAATCAATGCTGCTTATTTGGCTATGCAAATTTTAGCTATTTATGATGTTGATTTAGCACAAAAACTTAAAGAAGATCGTCTTGAAAAAGAAAAAAAACTTGTATCTGATTCAAAAGAAGTAGAAGTTTTATTATAAGGGATAAAAATGCAAACCTATCTTGAACTTGAAGAATTTTGTAAACTTGTGCATTTAAATGAAGATGTGGTTAAAGGTATGATGGCTAATGGGGCTTTAAATTTTAAAGAAGAAGAGGGTAAAATTTACATCGAAGCTCATCAAGGTACTTTTAGTGTGGTGCCTAGTGCTGCAAAATCTCAACCTGCAATGGTAAATTCAATGACTTTAGCAGGGGAAAGTTTTGTTGAAAAAACAATAGGAACTATTTTAAATTTACATGAAAAAGTTTTAGATGCTAAAGATGAAACACTTGAAGCATTAAAAAATGAGAATAAATTTTTAAAAGATGCTCTTTATTCTATGCAAGAACTTTATGATGAAGATAGAAAAACTATAGAAACCTTAAACAATGAGTTAAAACATGCGCGTGAAGAGATAGAATTTCTCAAACGTAAATATAAATTAATGTGGAGTAAAACTGCAGAAATTTTTGGAGCTAAGACAGAGCCTGATTTGGAAATGAATAAAAATTTAGAAAAACCTATTGAAAATATGGAACGATAAAGAGAGATACAATGACTTTTTCACAAATGATACTTAATTTACAAAATTATTGGCAAGAGCAAGGTTGTGCGATTATGCAACCTTATGATATGCCAGCAGGTGCAGGAACCTTTCATCCAGCAACTTTTTTAAGAAGTTTAGGAAAAAAACCTTGGGCAGCTGCTTATGTGGCTCCAAGTAGAAGGCCTACTGATGGACGTTATGGTGAAAATCCTAATCGCTTAGGTGCTTATTATCAATTTCAAGTTTTGATTAAACCTAGCCCTGATAATATTCAAGAATTATATCTTAAAAGTCTTGAAAATTTGGGTTTTGATTTAAAAAGTCATGATATTCGTTTTGTTGAAGATAATTGGGAGAGTCCAAGTTTGGGTGCTTGGGGTTTAGGCTGGGAAGTATGGCTTGATGGTATGGAGGTTACTCAATTTACTTATTTTCAGCAAGTTGGCGGTATAGCAGTAGATTTAGTAAGTGCTGAAATTACCTATGGCCTTGAAAGAATAGCCATGTATCTTCAAAATGTTGATAATGTTTATGATATAGTTTGGAGTGAATTTAATGGAGAAAAAATTAAATACGCAGATGTGCATAAGCAAAGTGAATATGAATTTAGTAAATACAATTTTGAAGTAAGTGATGTTAAAATCTTAAATGAGCAGTTTGAAAATTCTTACAAAGAATGTAAAAATATTTTAGAACAAGGACTAGCTTTACCTGCTTATGATTATTGTATGCTTGCTGCACATACTTTTAATCTTTTAGATGCAAGAGGAGCAATTTCTGTAGCACAAAGACAAGATTATATGTTAAAAATTCGTGAGCTTTCAAAAAATTGTGCTGAAATTTATAAGAAAAATTTAAATGAAGCTGAGTGAAATTTATAATTTTTTAGATCAATTAAGTCCCTTTAATATCCAAGAATCATGGGATAATAGTGGAATTTTGCTTGGAGATAGGGATAGTGAAATTTCAACTGTTTATTTAAGTTTAGATATTGATGAAAATATCATTAAAGAAGCGAGTGAAAATTCTTTAATTATCACACACCATCCTTTGATATTTAAAGGTTTAAAAAATTTGTATGATAAGGCTTATCCTAGGGCTTTTATTAAAGAAATGATTTGTAAAAATATTTCTTTAATCAGCATGCATACAAATTACGATTTAAGTCATTTAAATACTTATTTTGCGGAAGAAATTTTAGGTTTTAAAATTTCTTTTAAAGACGAATTTTTGATTTATGTAGAAAATTCTATGTCTTTTGAAGCTTTGTGTGACTGGGTGAAAAAAAAGTTAAATTTACAAATTTTACGTGTAAGTGATTGTGGTAAAAAAGACATTAAGCGTATTGCTATATGTACTGGAAGTGGCGGGGATTTAATTTCTAAAGTAGATGCGGATTGTTTTTTAAGTGGAGATTTTAAATATCATCAAGCTTTAGAGGCGCTTAGTAATCAAATCAGTCTTATTGATTTAGGTCATTTTGAAAGTGAGAGATATTTTTCTCAATGTTTAGCAAAAGACTTGAAAAATTTGCCGCTACAAGTTATAATAACAGTTTCAAAAAATCCATTTCAATATTTTTAAGGAAAATAAATGAATAAATATCTCGAACAATTAGTGCTTTTATCAAAAATAGATCAAGAAATTGATAGTTATGAACCAAAAATAGACAGTATTAATAAGACTTTAAAAGATGCTGAGTTAAAAATAGGAAAAATCAACACAGATTTAGAAAAAATCGATGAAGAAATTAAAGATATAGAAAATCAAAAAGTGCAAAATAATGCTCATATTTCCGAGTTTTCAGCAAAAATTAAAGAGCTTTCTAAAAAAAGTGGTGCAGTAAAAACAGAAAAAGAAGCTAATGCTTTAAAAATTGAAGAAGA
Organism: Campylobacter sp. BCW_6463; assembly: GCF_001762785.1. Classification (NCBI taxonomy): domain Bacteria; kingdom Pseudomonadati; phylum Campylobacterota; class Epsilonproteobacteria; order Campylobacterales; family Campylobacteraceae; genus Campylobacter; species Campylobacter sp. BCW_6463. Next base: position 20,014 of record NZ_MJXL01000030.1, on the reverse strand, counting down.
TATTGCAAAAGAGCAATTAGACGCTGCAAATGATGAAATTGTAAGACTAGATAAAATTTTAGAGAATAAAGAAACTTATAAAAAAGAACTTGAAGAAGAAAAAATCAAACAAGAGCAAAATATTAATGAGATTAGAGTAAGCATTAAATCTGAAATGGAAGTTCTTGAAAAAGATAGAATGAGTGTTTATGATAAAAAAACCAAACTTGTGGGCGAGATGAATCAAAAAGTTTTAAGTTTTTATGAGAAAATTCGCAAATGGGCGAAAAATACTGCTGTAGTTCCTGTTAAAAAACAAGCATGCTATGGATGTTTTATGAAAATTTACGATAAGACTTATCTGTCTGTTGTAAAAGGTGAAGAGATTGTAACTTGTCCTCATTGTGGAAGAATTCTTTATAAAGAGCAAGAAGAGCAAAATTGATCTTTTTTTATTATTTTTTAACTTGGACGGCATTTTTATTTTGTGCCGTCTTTATTCTTTTGCTTTCTTTTTTAAAATCCAAATACAAAATTAGTTTAAAATCTCGATTTTTTCTTTATAAAAATTTACATCAAGAAAAAGCTGATGTACATTTTCATGCTTGTTCTTACGGGGAGGTAAGAAGTATTAAAGCTTTGGTTTTGAAATTTGATTCAAGAATAACTACTATTACTCAAACAGGTTTTGAATGTGCAAAAGAATTTTGTAAAAAGGTAAATTATCTTGCTTTTGAAAATTTTTTGCCTTTTTGGTTTAATCCTTGTAAGGTTTTGGTAATTTTTGAAGCAGAATATTGGCTTATGCTTGTTTTTATGGCACGTATTTATAAGGCTAAGATTATTTTGCTTAATGCGAGAATATCTGATAAATCTTATCATTCTTATCAAAAATTTTCTTTTTTTTATAAAAAAATTTTTTCTTATATTGATGAAGTTTTTGCTCAAAGTGAATTAGATAAAGTAAGACTTGAAAGTTTGGGAGCTAAAAATGTTAAAATTTTTAAAAATATTAAGGCAAATTTAGAAATTAAAAATAATAAAATTTATACCAAACCTAAGGAAAAACTTATCATTTTTGCTAGTACTCATAAAGATGAAGAAGAGCTTTTACTTGATCATTTTAAACTAGAAGAAAATGAAAAACTCATTATCGCCCCACGACACCCTGAGCGTTTTAAAGAAGTTGAAAATTTACTTTTAAACAAAGGTTTAGAATTTGAAAAATTTAGTTCTTTAAAAGATGAAAATAAGAAATTTTCTAAAAAAATTTTACTTTTAGATACTTTAGGGGAGCTTGTAAATTTTTATGCAATTTCTGATGTTGTTGTGCTTGGAGGTTCTTTCATAGAAGGTATAGGAGGACATAATCCTATAGAAGTGGCATATTTTGACAATGTATTAATCAGCGGGAAATTTATTCACAATCAAAAGGCTTTGTTTGAAGAAGTAGAAAATGTATATTTTTGTGAAAATTTAAAAGATTTAAATGATAAAATCCATTATTTAAATTTAAAAGCTAAAATTTCCAAAAAAGAAAATTTAGATCTTATCATGCAAACTATACAAAAGGGAATTGATGCAAGAAAAAGCTTATAAACTCTTAGCTTTGCAAGAAAAAATTTCAAATCGTGAAGCTAAAGATTTGATTGATAAGGGTTGTGTTTTTTCACATGGAAAAAAAGTTGTGGTTGCTAGAGCTTTGATGAACGATAAGGCAAGATTTAATGTGATAAAAACCAAAAATCCTCAAATTATTTTTGAAGATGATAAGATTATTGCTATTAATAAACCTTACGCTTATGTGAGTGAAGACTTGGAGAAAAAATTTAATGCCAAGCTTTTAAATCGTTTAGACAAAGAAACAAGCGGTGTGATTTTGCTTTGCAAAGATGAAGATTTTAGAAAGCTTTGTATAGAAGAATTTAAAAAACACAGAGTTTATAAAAGTTATATTGCGGTTTTAGATGGGGTTTTGGCTGAAGAGGTTGAAGTGAATGAGCCTATTTTTACCATAAAAGCAAAATGTGGAGCATTAAGTAAAGTTTCAAAAGATGGTTTAAGTGCCTTAAGTATCATTACTCCTATTATGTTGCAGTCAAAAAAAACCTTAGCAAAAATAGTCATTCAAACAGGTAGAACTCATCAAATCAGAGCGCATGCTAAATTTATAAAACATGGCGTTGTAGGTGATGAAAAATATGCTAAAATTTCAAGCGATAGAATGTATTTACATAGTTATGAAATTAAAATTTTTGATTATTATTTTAAGGCTGAGCTAGATAATAGTTTTGCAAAAGTTGGCTTTGAGATAAAAAATTTAGATTTTTAAAGCCATTTAAGAAAAAATTTTGTATAATGCAAGGTTTAATTAAAAATTTTATAGAAAGGTGATAAAGTGTTTGAGTTAGTTAGCGAATCTTTTAAATCAGCGATTAATAAATTACGTTTTGTTGATGATGAAAAAGCACTTAAGAACGCTTTAGAAACCTTAAAAAAAGCTCTTTTAAAAGCAGATGTTCACCATAAGGTAACTAAAGAGCTTTTGACTTCGATAGAAGAAGATGTAAAGCAAAACGGAATAGGTCAAAAACAATTTTTAAATGCCATTAAAGTAAATTTAGAAAATATTTTAAGTGTCAATAGCAAAAATCAAGGTTTTGTTTTTGCTTCTAAACCCCCAACAGTAGTTCTAATGGCAGGTTTGCAAGGGGGCGGTAAGACTACAAGCACTATCAAACTTGCAAATTATTTAAAATTACGCAATAAAAAAGTTTTAGTTGCAGCTTGTGATTTACAGCGTTTAGCGGCAGTGGAGCAGCTAAGACAACTTTGTGAAGCTAATGAAATTGAACTTTTCTTCATAGAAAATGAAAAAGATCCTATTAGGGTTGCTAAAGAGGCTTTAAAAAAGGCTGAAAGTTCTATGGTGGATGTTTTGCTTGTGGATACTGCTGGGCGTTTGGCTATAGATGAGACTTTGATGAATGAATTAAAAGCAGTTAAGGATGTTTTAAATCCTGATGAGATTTTCTATGTTGCTGATGCAATGAGTGGTCAAGATGGGGTTAAGACTGCGGCTAGTTTTAATGAAGTTTTAGGTATCAGCGGGGTAATTTTATCAAAATTTGATGCAGATACTAAAGGTGGAGTAGCCTTAGGTATAGCAAAACAAATCGGTATTCCTTTAAGATTTATTGGTGTAGGTGAAAAAGTAGCAGATTTAGAAGTTTTTATACCAGATCGCATAGTAAGTCGTATCATGGGCGAGGGTGATTTGGCTACTTTAGCTGAAAAAACTGCTGCAGTGATTGATGAAAAAGAAGCTAAAAAACTCAATCAAAAAATCAAAAAAGGTGAATTTAATTTTAATGATTTTCTTAACCAAATGGAAAGTATTAAAAAATTAGGAAGTATGAAGTCTTTAATCGGTATGATACCAGGGCTTGGCGGAATGGCAAATGCGGTAAAAGATATAGATTTGGATAATTCTAAAGAGATTATACATATTAAGGCAATGATTTCTTCAATGACTCCAAAAGAAAGAGAAAATCCTGATTTGTTAAATAATGCTAGAAAACGTCGTATAGCAGAGGGAGCAGGTCTTTCTCAGGTAGAAGTCAATCGTTTTTTAAAACAATTTAGTAATGCAGCAAAACTTGCAAAAAGATTTTCAGGCAAAAAAGGAATGGAGAATTTGACACAAATGATGAGCCAAGCTAGAAGACAATTTTAAATTTTATTTATAAATACTTTTTATAGTATCTATAAATAAAATTTTTAATTTTTAAGGAGTATAAATGACAGTTATTAGACTTACAAGAATGGGTAGAACTAAAAGACCATTTTATCGTATTGTGGTTACAGACAGTAGAAAACGTCGCGATGGTGGTTGGATAGAAAGTATTGGATATTATAATCCTATGGTAGAACCTGAGGTAATTAAAGTTGATGCAGAGCGTTTAGCTTATTGGAAAAGTGTTGGTGCAAAACTTAGCGATAAAGTTGCTTCTATCACTAGCAAATAATCATGGTAGAGAATTTTCTTAGGGAATACGCAAAATTAATTGCAGATTATCCTGAACAGATTAACACTCAAAAAATTGAATTAAGTGAAAATTTTTTTGAGATTGTTCTTTTTGCACATAAGGTTGATACAGGTAAGCTTATAGGTAAAAATGGAAAAATGATCAATGCTATAAAAACCGTAATCTCTGCTTATAAGAGCAAGGATGCAAGTTCTTATAGGGTAACGGTAAAAGCACTTGAGTGAAAAAGATTTTGTTCAAGTTGCAAAACTTGGTAAAACTGTGGGTCTTAAGGGTTATGTAAAATTGCATAACCTGAGCGACTTTTCTTCTCAATTTAAAAAAGATGCTACCTTTTTTATAAAAAATACCAAAGAAATATTAAAGATTAAGCATTATAATGCAAGCAATTCTACTGTTTTATTTGAGAATTATGAAGATATAGAAAAAGCTAAAGAATTAACCAATCTTATTCTTTTTCAGAGTATCGAGAAAAGCAGACAAACTTGTAAATTAAAAAAAGATGAGTTTTTTTATTTTGATATTTTAGAGTGTGAAGTTTTTGAAGAAGATAAAAGATTAGGTAAAGTTGTTGATATCTTGGAAACTGGAGCTTCTTATTTATTTGAAATTCAAAGTGATGAAAAATGGGTGAATAAAAAATATTCTAAAATATTTTTTATTCCGTATCTAGATAAATTTGTTAAAAATATAGATATAGAAAAACGACAGATTTTTTGCACGCAAGATGCTTTTTTAATTTTAGAAAATTCATGAAATTTAGTTTCGTTTCTTTATTCCCTAATCTTATGGAATTTTACTTTCAGGATTCTATACTTGCAAGAGCAAAAGAAAAAAAACTTTTCAAACTTAATTTTTATAACCCAAGAGATTTTTCTAAAAATTCTTATCATAAAGTCGATGATTATAAAATAGGTGGTGGAGCTGGACTTTTGATGCAAGCTGAACCTATGTATGAGGTGTTAAAAAGTATTCAAGAAAAAAAAGAAAATCCCTATTTTATTTTTTTAAATCCAAGTGGTAAAACTTTTAATCAAAAAGACGCCAAACGCTTAAGTAAAAAAGAACACATAGTTTTTGTATGTGGGCGCTATGAAGGTATAGATGAAAGAGTGCTTGAAATTTTTGGGAATGAAGTTTTTAGCATAGGGGATTTTATTTTAACAGGAGGAGAATTACCTGCGCTTGTAATGTGTGATGCGATTTTAAGAAATGTTAACGGGGTTTTAGGGAATATGGAAAGTTTGGAAGAAGAAAGCTTTGAAAATAATTTACTCGAAGCACCTGCTTTTTCAAAACCTTTTATTTTTGAGAAAAAAAATCAAAAATTTTATACTCCTTCAGAGTTTTTAAAGGGTAATCACGCTAGAATTGCAAGTTTAAAAACTACTTTGGCGTCTTGCAAAACGAAATTTTTTCGTCCAGATTTATTTTTAGAGCATGAACGCAAAAAATAAGGGATTTTTATGAAAAATAAATATATAGAACAATTTGAAGCAAAACAAATTGAAGGTAAAAATGTTCCAGATTTTCGTGCTGGTGATACTTTAAAGCTTGCAATTCGTATCAAAGAAGGAGATAAAACAAGAATCCAAAATTTTGAGGGTATTTGTATTGCTAGAAGAGGTAATGGCGTAAGCGAAACTTTTATCGTACGTAAAATGGGTGCTAATAATGTTGGCGTTGAGAGAATTTTCCCTATTTATAGTGAGAGTTTGGAAAGTATTATTGTTTTGCGTCGTGGTCGTGTACGCCGTGCAAGATTATTCTACTTAAGAGATAGACGCGGTAAAGCAGCACGTATTAAAGAGCTTAAAAAATAATTTATAATTATTTTTTATTATAAGTCTAACAATTAAATAATTATAATTAATTTATAATTTTTATTATTTGATTTTAATTATTAATAATGCTCTTATATAATATTCCTTGTAAATATTATATAAGGAGAGAAAATGTTTTCTATTAAAAAAACTTTATTAATATTAGCAAGCGTGCCAATGTTTTTGAGTGCTACTGAATATCAATTAAGCACTCATGTCTTGGATATTACTTCTGGACAACCCGCTCCTAAAGTAAAAGTTGAGCTTTATAAGTTGGAAGCAAATCAACAGTGGAAAAAAGTAAGTGAAGAATTTACCGAAGAAAATGGTAGAATAGGGGATTTATTACCATATGAAAAAGCTGAAAATAGGGCTTTTGGAATTTATAAGCTTAAATTTTTTACAAAAGACTATTACACATCACACAAAATAAATACTTTTTATCCTTTTGTAGAGGTAAGTTTTGAGCTTTCTAAAGATCAAAAACATTATCATGTTCCAATAACCCTTTCTCCTTTTGGTTATTCAACTTATAGAGGAAGCTGATCAATAAAACGAAAGAAAAAACCATGTGGACTAAGAATTCTTGGAAAAACTATCCCATAAAACAGCAACCTATCTATCCAGATCAAGAGGAAATGAATAGAGTTTTAGCAAGACTTGAGAAACTTCCTCCTTTGGTTTTTGCTGGAGAAGTGAGAAATCTTCAAAAGTCTTTAGCAAGAGTTTGTAAAAAAGAAGCTTTTTTACTTCAAGGTGGAGATTGTGCTGAAAGCTTTGAAAATTTTGGCGCTGTAAATATCCGTGACATGTTTAAGATTTTACTTCAAATGGCTATAGTGCTTACATTTGCCGGTGGATGTCCTGTTGTAAAAATTGGTCGTATTGCAGGGCAGTTTGCCAAGCCAAGAAGTAGTGATTTTGAAGAGTTAAATGGTATAAGTCTTCCTAGTTATCGTGGTGATATTATTAATGGTTTTGAATTTAGCGAACAAGCGCGCATTCCTGATCCTCATAGAATGCTTGAAGCTTATTATCAAAGTGCAACAACGCTAAATTTGTTGCGCGGATTTGCTAAGGGTGGTTTAGCAGATTTGCATGAAGTGCATCGTTGGAATTTGAGGTTTTTAAAAAAGAGTGAACTCCATAAGCAATATACTGATATCAGTGAAAAAATTTCACAAGCTTTGGCTTTTATGGAAGCTTGTGGGATTAATACAAGTAATACTCCGAGTCTAAGAGAAGTTAGTGTTTATACTTCACATGAAGCTTTGCTTTTGCCTTATGAAGAAGCTTTAACTAGAGTGGATAGTTTAAGTGGAGAAATTTACGATTGTTCAGCTCACATGCTTTGGATAGGTGAAAGAACAAGGGCGCTTGATGAAGCTCATGTACATTTTTTAAGAGGAGTAAAAAATCCTTTAGGGGTTAAAATAGGACCTAGTGCAAGTGCTGATGATATCATAGCTTTAGCAAATGTTTTAAATCCAAATAATGAAGAAGGAAGATTAAATATTATTATCCGCATGGGTGCAGATAAAATTATCAATAATTTGCCAAAAATTTTCTCCAAACTTAAAAGTGAAGGTTTAAATTTAGTATACAGCATAGATCCTATGCATGGAAATACAGTAAAAGCAGGTAATTTTAAAACACGTGAGTTTGATAAAATCATGCAAGAAGTGGGATCTTTTTTTGAGATTGCAATAAGCGAAGGGATTTATCCAGGTGGAGTGCATCTTGAAATGACCGGAAAAGATGTAACAGAATGCACAGGTGGTGCAAGCAATGTTACTGCTCAAAGCTTAGAAGATCGTTATGAGACTCAATGCGATCCAAGGCTTAATGCGGATCAAGCATTAGAGCTTGCTTTTTTAATTGCAGATTTAGTAAAAAAGGCTAGAAAATGAAACTTTATGGTATTAAAAATTGTAATTCTGTAAAGAAAGCTATGGATGCTTTAACACAAAAAGGTGTTGTATTTGATTTTATGGATATTAAAAAGATTAATCAAGATATTTTATACACATGGTTAAAACAAAAATCTTTTGAAGATCTTATCAATACTGCTGGATTAACTTCTAAAAAACTTGGTTTAAACAAAGAAAAAGTTAAAAGTTTAAATGAAAAAGAACTTGAGAAAATTGTATTAGAAAATCCAAGCTGTATTAAGCGTCCTATTATCGAGTATGAGCAAAACATATATATTGGCAAGGAATATGAGAAAATATTATGATAGAGTGTTTGATTACACTCTATTTTTTATTAATTGATTAATTTCATTTTGATATGGAAATCTTTCACTTTCGCAATTAATAAGTTGTGTTTTAGAGAAGATAACTTTTCCGTCTACTTCAACGATAAAATCACCTCTGTCGCCAATTTCAAATTCTACTTCAACATCTTTGAAATCGCTTTGTAGTTCTTCTGCAACCCTTGCAGCTTGTGGGCGATAATTTCAAAGATTGCAATAAGCAATTTTTACTTTCATCATTTCATCCTTTGAAAAGTTTATTTTATTTAAGATTAAAATCTTAAATTTTTATTATAGTTTATTTTGGCTGAATTTTTGCCTTTTTTGTAAAATTTAAGTTGAAATTTAGGGTCAATTTCTTTCAAATTCAGCGAGAAAAATTTATAATTTTTATCAAAATTAAAATAAGCCTTAAAAAACTAAAGGAAGAAAATGAGTCAATTTACACACTTGCATTTACATACAGAATATTCTTTGCTTGATGGAGCTAATAAGCTTAAAGAATTAGCTTTGACTTTAAAAGAGCAGGGTGCTACAAGTGTTGCTATGACAGATCATGGAAATATGTTTGGGGCAATTGATTTTTATCAAACAATGAAAGCACAAGGTTTAAAACCTATCATTGGTATGGAAGCGTATTTACATAATCACGATGAATTAGATGATAAAAGTTCTCGTCAGCGTTTTCACCTTTGTTTGTATGCAAAAAATGAGATCGGATATCAAAATTTAATGTATTTAAGTTCTCAAAGTTATATTAAAGGTTTGTATTATTATCCGCGTATCAATAAAAAGCTTTTAGAAAAATATAGCGAAGGTCTTATTTGTTCTTCTGCTTGCTTGCAAGGTGAAGTAAATTGGCACTTAAATACTTATAGTGAAAGAAATGTGCGTTTTGGTGCAAAAGGCTATGAAGCAGCAAAAGAAGCAGCATTATGGTATAAAAAAGTTTTTAAAGATGATTTTTATTTTGAAATCATGCGTCATGGTATAGGTGATCAAAGAATGATAGATGATGATATTATCAGACTTTCTAAAGAATTAAATATAAAAATCATTGCTACAAATGATACGCATTATACTTTTAAAGAAAGAGCGGCTGCCCATGAGGTTTTTATGTGTATAGCTATGGGAAAAAAACTTAATGACCCTGATAGAATGCGTCATAGTGTGCATGAATTTTATGTTAAAAGCCCTGAGCAAATGAGTGAGCTTTTTGCAGATATTCCAGAAGCTATAGAAAATACACAAGAAATCGCGCAAAAATGTAATTTAGAGCTTAATCTTGGCAATCCCACTCCACCGAATTTCAAATTTACAAGAGAATATGCTAAAGATCATAATATTACCTTGCCTGAAGAAACAAAAGAATTTAGCTTTGATAATGATGACATAGTTTTTGAAGAGCTTTGTAAAAAGGGACTTGAAGAGAGATTAAAATTTATCGATGAAAGCAAGCATAAAGAATACAAACAAAGACTTGAGGTAGAAATTAATATCATTAAAAATATGAAATTTTCAGGTTATATGCTTATTGTTCATGATTTTATTAAAGTGGCTAAAGATAAAGGCATTCCAGTAGGTCCTGGAAGAGGATCAGCTGCAGGAAGTTTGGTTTCTTATTGTTTGAGGATTACGGATTTAGATCCTATTCCTTATAGTTTACTTTTTGAGCGTTTTTTAAATCCTGAGCGTGTGAGCATGCCTGATATTGATGTGGATTTTTGTCAAGACAGACGTGCTGAAGTGATTGATTATGTGATTGATAAATATGGAGCAGATAAGGTTGCACAGGTTATTACCTTTGGTAAGCTTTTAGCTAAAGGGGTGATTCGTGATGTGGCTAGAGTTTGTGATATGAGTATTCAAGATGCTGATGAGCTTGCTAAACTTGTGCCTGAAGAGCTTAAAATCACTCTTGATGCTGCTTATGAAAAAGAACCTAAAATCAAAGAATTTATTGATCGTCATCCTAAAGGTCCTGAAGTTTGGGAATATGCAAGAGCTTTAGAAGGATTAAATCGCAATGCGGGTATGCACGCAGCGGGTGTTGTAATTTCTAATGAAAGTTTATGGAAGAAAACTCCGCTTTTTAGACAAAGTAAAAATGATGAAAGACATTTGGTAACGCAGTATTCTAAAGATCATTTAGAAGATGTGGATTTGATAAAATTTGACTTTTTAGGTCTTAAAACCTTAACAGTAATCAATAATGCAATCAAGCTTATTAAAAAGCGTTATAATAAAGACATTATTTGGGAAACTATAGATGTAAATGATAGCAAAGTTTATAAAACCATACAAAGTGGAAATACTTTAGGGATTTTTCAAATCGAATCAGACGGTATGCAAAGCTTAAATGCACGCTTAAAACCAGAGCGTTTTGAAGATATCATTGCGGTTCTTGCGCTTTATCGTCCAGGCCCTATGGAATCAGGAATGCTTGATGATTTTATCGACAGAAAGCATGGTTTAAAAAGTATAGAATATCCTTTTGACAGTTTAGAAAAGGTTTTAGAGCCTACTTATGGGGTTATCGTTTATCAAGAACAGGTTATGCAAATTGTTCAAATTATAGGTGGCTTTTCTTTAGGAGGTGCTGATGTAGTGCGTCGTGCTATGGGTAAAAAAGATCCTGAAAAGATGAAAAAGCTTAAGACTGATTTTGCAGATGGAGCAGAAAAACAAGGATATGATAGAGCAAAAGCTGAGGATTTATGGGAGCTTATCGTAAAATTTGCAGGATATGGTTTTAATAAATCTCACTCTGCGGCTTATGCGTTGATTACTTTTCAAACAGCTTATTTAAAAACTTATTATCCTAGTGAATTTATGGCAGCGCTTTTAACAAGCGAAGAAAACAATGTGGATAAAATTGCTGTTTATATTGATGAGATGAAAAAAATGAATATTAAACTTTTACCTCCATCGATTAACAAAGCGATCCGTGAATTTAGTGCTTTAGAGCAAGATGGCAAGGATGCTATTATATACGGACTTGGGGCTATAAAAAGTGTGGGTATTCCTGCAGTTGAAAATTTACTTGAAGCAAGACAAGATGGAGAATTTAAGGATATTAATGATTTCTTAGGTAAGATAGATCCTACCAAAATAAACCGTAGAACATTAGAAAGTCTTATTAAGGCAGGGGCTTTTGATGAGTTTGGTTTTACTAGAAAAGCTTTGTTTGATAATATGGAAAATCTTAGCGAAGCATCGCGTAAAATGGCTGAAGTAAGAAAAAATGCTGCAAGTTCTCTTTTTGGTGAAGAGGAATTAACTTCAGGTGTTCAAGTAAATTTTACTCCCAAAAATGAAGAATTTGAAGTGATGGAAAAATTAGGATATGAAAAAGAAATTTTAGGAATTTATGTTTCGGGCCATCCTTTAGATCGATTTTATGAGCAAATTAATGCCATAGATTATGTTAAAAGTTTAGATTTTGAAAGTTTAAAAAATAATGGAGAAATTTTAAGTATAGGTAAAATTGAAGATTTCAAATCCATGATGAGTAAAAATAATAAGCGTTATGGTAGAATTGAAATTTTGGATTATTATTCTTCGTTTGATGCTACTGTATTTGAAAGCAATGTAGAAGAAATAGAAAACATCATCAAAGATGAAAATTTAAAAAATAATGCCTATGGTTTTGTATTGGGATTTAAAGCTGAGGGAGGGGAGAAGCCTAGCTTTTTTTTAAAAGCAATTAAAGATTTACAAAGTCTTGAAGATGGCGAGATTAAAGCTATAAAAAAATTTGGAGCAAAAAAAGATTTCAAAAATAAAGAAGAAAATCATTTTACCGCAGAACCTAAGGAATTTGAAAAAAATATCATAGAGCTAGATTTGACAAGGTTAAATAGAGAATTAATCTATGAAATTCATGAAATTGCTAGAAATGCACATAATCCTAATGAAAAAAACAATAAAAAACTTGTTTTAAAAGTTATTAGCGCGGGATCTTGCTTGCTTTATCATACAGATTTTATTATCTCTGATAGTATAGTAGAGGAAATTTCTAATAAATATGCTTAAGTAAGATTGTTCTTACTTAAGATTTTTAAATAAAATGCTTCCAAGTCTTACTAAGTTGGATCCGCATTTTATAGCAATTTCAAAATCATTACTCATCCCCATAGAGCAAATTTTAGCCCCATGTTTTTGAAGAATTTCATAAATTTTAAATGTAGTTTCAAAGCTTTTGATAATACTTTCTTTATCTTGGCTGTGTGATCCTATGCTCATTACGCCACAAAGATTTAGATTAGAGCATTCTTCTTGTATTTGTAAATATTCTTCTACAGCTTGATTTGGATCTAGACCGCTTTTGCTATTTTCATTTGCACTATTGATTTCTAATAAAGTATTTAATTTATAATCAAGTCTTTTGTCCATAGCTTTAGCTATTTTAATACCATTACAAGAGTGCCATAATATAGGTTTTTGTTTGATTAAGAGATTGATTTTGTTGCTTTGTAGAGTTCCTATAAAATGCCACTTTATGTCTAATTTTTTTTCATCAAGATTTTCTTTTTTTTGTGCTAGAGCTTGGACTTGATTTTCTCCAAATTCTACTATACCTTGATCAAAAAGCTTTTCAATTATACTTGCATCGACATACTTGCTTGCGGCTACAAGACGAACGTTTTTGGTTTTTTCTAAAATTTGCTCTAAAGTCATTTTGATAAAGAAATAAGCCCTATTTAGGGCTTATATTATTGTAATAAATTAGCAATTTTGCTTTGAAGCTGCATGTTGGATTGCGCAGCAATAAAAGCAGCAGCATTTTCTTTTAGATAATTGGCATTAAAATCATTAACATTTTTTGCCATGTCATTATTTAGTAAATTATTTTCAGCTGCTTTTGAGTTGATGCTATTTTGAACACTTGCATTAATATTTGATGTGATGGCATTGATACCTGAGCCTATTTCACTTCTTAAACTTCCAAGTTGATCCATAAAATTTGTAATACTATCTTGATTATCTATGCTTAGTCCACCTGTTGCTAATGGATTTAAATTTGTAGTTTCAGTTCCGCTACCTACTACAAAATTCATAGTTTGAAAGACATTTTTTCCATTATAAGTTGCATTATTAAAAGAATCATTGATGGATTCTTGTATGCGTGTTGCTTCTGTTCTTAGCATTCCTTTTTGAGAATCATTAAGTGCAGCATTGTTCATTTTTACTGAAAGTTCATTAAGTCTATCTGCACTTTGAGAGATATTAGTAAGGCTAGCATCTGCAATTTGTAAAACCCCTATAGCATCATAAGCATTTGCGATACCTTGATCTATAGTGCTTGATTGAGATCTTAAAGAATCAGCAATAGCTAAATTAGCACTATCAACTCCACTTATTGCGCGAACAGCTGCAATATTTTCTAAAGCTTTATCGCTAGCTTTTTGTGCATTGTTTAAATAGTAATTTTGTTGCATCATAGTTGCATCAGAGATCATCATGGCCTACTCCTTCTCTTTTTGGATTTATTTAATATTCTATCATTTTTTTGCTATTTTAAAGCTTAAGAAATACAAAAAAACTTGCATTATCAAGATGATTTTAATCACCACTTCACTTGCATTATGGATACTGATAAATTCTTGAGTTTTTGTAGCGTTTTCACCTAAGTTTTGGAGTTCAATTATGGTATTAGTAAAATAAAAAACAAATATTAAGCTTAAAATCAAAATAAGCAAACTTAGCATAAATTTTGAAAATTTTATTTGAAATTTTATTTCATTTTTTATAAGAGAATAAATTTCATATAAAAAATTAACCACTGAAACAAAAATCAGTAAATATCCCATTTTAATAAAAATTTGCGTCATCATTAAGCCACTTTGAAAATGGCTCAACACTCCTTCCCCTATAAGATTCTGAGGAAAAAAAATTGTTGGTGCAACAACTATTCCTAGTATGAGTTCAACCCCTATGATGGAGGCAAGTAAAAATAAATTAACAGCTTTCAAAAGTTTCTCCTTTTATTTTTTATCATAACGCATATTTGTAAATTTAGCTATAAAAGCACGATTATAACCTTGTTCATCTTTGAAAAAATCAACAATGAAATTATTTTGATATAAAATTTTTTCCAAAATTTCTTTTTGATCATAGCCAAATTCACAAGCTAAAAATTTAACTTTTTTATCGAGGGAAAAATGTATGATTTCTTCTAGAATTTCATATCCTTTTTCTCCGCCAAATAAAGCTTCTTTGGGTTCTTTTTGTACCCAAATATCTATAGGATATGAATTTTTAATATAAGGTGGATTTGAAAAAATAAAATCATAATTTTCTTTAATTTGCTTAAAATTACAAAGCTTAAAGTCAATCAAATGTTCGACTTTGTGTAATTTGGCATTCTCTAAAGCTAATTCTAAGGCTTTAGGATTGATATCACAGGCTGTGATTTTTAACCCAAGTTCTTTGGCTAAAACAATGCTTAAAATTCCGCTTCCAAATCCTATTTCTAAAATCTTATTAAAAGTATTTTTTTTGCATAAATTTAAAATTTGAAAAAGTAAAATTTCACTATCGTAACGAGGGATTAGAACGCCTTTTTTTATCTTAAATTCTAAGCCCCAAAAATCCACTTTTTCAAATATATATTCAAAAGGTTCTCCAGATTTAAAACGTCTTATAAGCTCAAAATAAGGTTTGTGATCTATTTTTATATCTTGGTTTAAAAATAACCAAGCTTTATCTTTTTTTAGATATTCACAGAGTATAAATACTGCTCCATTTTCATAACCTTTTAAGCTAGATTTAGCTTCTATAAGAGCATTTTTTATAGTCAAGAAAGAGCCTTGATTCTATCGCTAATACTTGGATGACTGAGATAAAAAAATGTATATATTTTACTTGTTTTGATAAAAGCTTTATTTTCTCTTGCTAGAGCTATCAACGCATTTTTCATATCTTCTTTGCTTGTAACTTTAGCTCCGTGTTGATCAGCTGCAAATTCATTTTTTCTACTTAAGGCATTAAGTATAGGAGAGATTAAAAAGCTAAAAATATTTGCAAAGATAAATAAAAGAGCAAATACACCGCCATTTACTCCTTCTAGATGACTTTCTAAGTAAACAAATTCAGGTAAATTTGCAAAAACAAAAAAAAGTAAAAACATAGTTATAGCACCGTTAAATAAAGCTTTGATAACATCCTTATGAACAAAATGTCCAAGCTCGTGTCCTAAAACAGCTAAAAGTTCTCTTTCATTTAAAGCTTTTAATAATGTATCAAAAAGAACCACTCTTTTGCTTTTAAAAAGTCCACCAAAATAAGCATTTAAACGTTTATCTCTTTTGCTTGCATCAATAACATAAACCCCATTTGCATTAAACCCACATTGTTTCATTAAAGAGCTGATTTTTTTCAGCAAATTTTCATCGTTTAGTTTTTCCATTTTATTAAAAATAGGTGCTATCAAGGTAGGGTAAATAAGATTTATAATCACTATAATACAAAAGGCAAAAATAAAGGCCACAATCCACCAAAAAGTTCCAAAAAAATCATAGCAAAAAAGCAAAGCATAAAGGATTAAAAATCCAAATATTAAAGTTAAAATAAGACTTTTTACAGTGTCTTTGATAAAAAGTTTTACAGTCATATTTGAAAAACCATGGGCTTTATCTTTGATAAAACTTTCATAAATACTTAAAGGTAGATTTAAAATACTTGTGATTATTAAAAAAGATAATAAAAATAAAGTATTTTCAAAACGAGTGTTATTTGAGATAAGTAATTCTTTAAGATATAAAAATCCAAAACCTATCCATGCAATATTGATGATTAAATTATAAAAATTGGAAAATAGTTTAAATTTTTCATTTTCGATGGCAATGTCTGCTGCATTTTGATAGTCTTTTTCGCTTAAAATTTGAGCTTGTTTGTCTTTTTCTCTTTCTAAGAAACGAATTTGAGTATAGGAAATCCAAGATAAAAGTGCTGTGTAAAGACATAAAATTGCAATTAAAGTCATTATTTTTCCTTGATTAGTTTTTGCGAATTTTAGCTTAAAATAATGAAATAAAGTTAATAGCTTAAAATCTAAAATAATATTCTTTTCAACTAAGTTGATGTATATTTATAAAAAAGGATTAAAGAATGTTTTTTAAGAAAAAGATTTCACAAAAGCAAAAAGAAAAGCCTAAAATTCCAATCAATAATGTGATTTTAGATGACAGACTTTGTAAGTTTAAAAATAAAGTGCAAAAGATAAGCAAAGATGAAGCTTCGGCAAGTCTGCTTGCTAGACAATTAAGCAGACTTATCAGAGCTAATAAATTTTAATTTTGACATTTTTTCTTAGGGCGAAAAACCTTAATAACTTCATCATTTGCTTCTATATAAGCACCTTCTATTAAATCAATACAATAAGGTATAGCTGGAAAAACAGGCTCTAGACATTCTTTTATAGCTTTAGGATTTCCTGGTAAATTAATGATAAAAGATTTATTGCGAATTCCTGCGCTCTGTCTTGAAAGTATGGCTGTTGGGACATATTTTAAACTTTCTAAGCGCATAAGCTCTCCAAAACCTGGCATCATTTTATCACACACGGCTTCCGTGGCTTCTGGGGTTACATCACGAAGTGCTGGACCTGTACCTCCGCTTGTAACAATCAAATCGCATTTTTTTTCATCTACTAGATAAAGTAATTTTTTAATGATCAAATCATAATCATCAGGGATTAATTCTTTATGATAAATAATATCATTTTTTATATATGAATTTAACACTCTTTCAATTTCAGCAGTAGCTTTATCTTCGTATATACCACTACTTGCTCTATCGCTTAGGGTTAAAATTCCTATGTTTATCGTATCCATTGTTCCTCCTTAATAAATTTTTATAACCATCCTTTTTTCTTGAAAACAACCAAAGGTAAAATGATAGAAATTACCATCACGCCAAGCACTATGGGATAAGCATAGTGAAGTTCAAGTTCTGGCATGAATTTAAAATTCATACCATAAATAGTTCCTATTAAAGTAGGAGGCATCATGGCAACAGTTGCAACGGTAAAAATTTTAATGATTTTGTTTTGTTCTATGTTGATTTGGCTAGCTAAAATGGTTTGAATATTGTCTAAGATATTAAGTTGCGAAACACTAAATTCAACCAAAGAATTTAAGTCTTTTAAAACTATAGTGAGATTTTGTTTTATATCTTTATCGATTTTATCGCTTTTTAGTAAAGAAGTCATAGCACGACGTTTATCAAATAAAGAATCTCTTACACGCATATTAAGCTCTTGTAAGCTTGAAATATCCTTTAGCATTTCATCATAACTATATTCATCTTTTTTTTCTAAAACACTTGTTCTTAAGCGTCTTGCTTCTTTATCTATCCATTCTAGTAAATCCGCATCTTTTTCAACGCGCACTTCAAACATTTTATCAATAATATCAAAACCATCTTCAAAATTCTTCGGACTAGCTAAAATCCTTGCTTGAATTTCTTCAAAAGTGCTAAATTCGTTATATCTTATAGTAAATAAGATATTTTTAGCTGTAGCAAAAGTAACAATTTCTGTGCGAAGTTTGATTAAATTCCTATCTTCTTCATCGCTTTTAAGATCTCTTACTAAAAAATGAGCATTGATGGTTATTGTCGCATTGTCTTCCCAATATTTTGCACTAAGTTCTATTTCTTCTCTTTCTTCTTTTGTAGGAAACTCAAGATTAAATTCACTTGATATAAAAGCAATTTCCGCTGCACTTGGATGAAGTAAATCAATCCATAAAATATTTTGTGGTAGTTCTTGACTATCGAGATTAAAGTTGATTCTTTGAACTAAAGCATTTTGAGTTTTAATATAAACATAGAGCATAGTTATTCCTTATTTTTAACTTTAAAATTATACCTTGATTAGTTTAAAAATCAATTTTTTAATTTTTGCAAATCAAAAACCAAATTTTCCACCTAAAGCTCTTAAACTAAGCTTTAATTTAAAATATCTTTAATCAGTTTTTGCAAATTCCTTTTTGTTTCTTCTTGTTCTTTTATGATAAAACATTTTGCTTTTGGCCAAAAATAACTTTTAGGATTTTCAAATTTTCCCCAACGCCAATCAAACCTAGGATGTAAAAGAACTATAGTAGGAATATCCATAGCTAAACTTAAATGCGCTATAGCACTATCAATACTAAGCATACAGTCAATATCATATAAATAATTTAGAGTATCATTCCAATTTTTTATAAGCTTGCTTCTATCTTCTATTACCTTAGGTAATTCTTCTTTTAATTGCATTTGAAAAGAAATGATTTCATAATCTAAGTCTTTTAATACATCAAATAAAAATTCAAATTTTACATTTCTTAATAAATCAGAATTTTCAGCATTAGGAGTAGCATAAAAAATACCAAGTTTTTTTCTTTGATTATGCGGTTTTTTCTGTGGCAATATAGGTGTTTTTAATCGTAAAATCTCATCAAGCTTAATATCAATAAAAAAAGGCAAAGAACAAATAGGAATAGCATAATCAAAATTTGTAGGTAGATTTTTTAAAACTTTTACATTTTTAAAAATATCATTATTTTGATTTAAAAATTTGATTTGATTTTTAAACATTTCATACATGGCACTTTGAGGAGCAAATAAAACCTTTGAAGCGATTTTGCAAAGTTTTTCTAAGCATCTTGCATACATTATAGTATCGCCAAAGCCTTGCTCGCAAAATACTAAAACTTCTTTATTTTTAAAAGCATCAACGCCAAATTTATTAAAAGCTTTTAGGCTTTCATTATAATGATAAGTAGAAAAAGTTTCATTATGAGCATAAAATAATCTGCTTTCATAATATTTCTTGCCCTCTTCAAAATTATCATCCACTCCCATACGCATCAAAAGATAAGCCAAATCAAATTGATAGGTTGCATGAGAATCCAAACTAAGACATTTTTTATAAGCATGATAAGCTTCTTGATAGTTTGAGTTAAATTCTAAGACCTTAGCATAGTTTTGCCAAAACTGTGCATGGTGTTGATTGGCTTCTTGTAGTGATTGAAAAAGTTCTAAAGAATCAGATATTCTAAAAAGCTTAAAAAGTAAGTATGCTTTTTGGGGTAAAATTTGATGAGTTAAAAAATCTTCTATTTTAGAAATGGTAAGATTTTCTTTGGTTTTACTATGAAGCCTATCTTCGAGTTTGACTAAATTAAGATTGGTTTGTTCAGCAATGATTCCTTTTTGTAGTTTATCAATCAAATCTTGCATAAAATGACACAAGTGCTCATGTGCATTTAATGCCTTCGTAAAATCATGTTTAAAATAAATTTCTGCATAATTTTTCCATAGATTAAGATTATACATATCTTTAGAAAGTAATTCTTTGAAAATTTGTTCAGATTCTTCTAGTTTATTACCCAGTTTATAAATAAAAGCCAATTCTAACTTAAGTTCATCCTCTAAATCATCTTTGCGAATTAAAAGTGTTTGTAATAAATTCAAGGCTTCATCAAATCTTAAATTTTCAATATAGCTTTTAGCAAGCATAAGACCATTAAAACTTGTAGGATTTAAAGAAAAAAGCTCTTGAGCATAATATAAAGCTTTTTGAAAAAGAGAAAGTTTATAAGAAGAAAGCATAGCAAATTCTAAAGCAAATTTTGGACTTTCTTTTAAAAATTGCTCACTCAAGTTTAAGCATTTTTCATAATTAGCATTAAAATAATAATAATGAATTTTATCAAACATATTTTTCCTTGATAGTTACATTAAAATCTAATATTATCTTATAAGTTGCATAAAAAGATAATTATATTTTTATAAAATTAAATAATAAAACAAAAATAAAAAAATAAATCCAAAAAAACATCCATCCTAATAATTTTAAATTATCAGGATGAAATTTTTAACAAGTAGGAGAGTAAACTAATCAAACTAAGTATTATCTT